>NZ_JAUSTU010000026.1:0-38960 GCF_030813005.1 Anoxybacillus andreesenii | reverse complement strand
GTGGAAATTTCAATATCAAGAGAGACTTTTAAATCATGAAATCGCTACCAATAATAAGGTGAAGAAATTTCTGCCCACAAATACTTGACTCAATCACGCCAATTACAAATCTAGTAGTTGGCGTTATAATTATATATGTCGATATGTTCCCGCCTACCGATAGTGCAAAAAGTGCCTTTGACTTGTTTCCGACTACCGACAATGTAAAAGACATCAATCCACCCCGCTCGTTGCATGTGGAGTGCGTTGCGCAACTCATTTTAAAATAGTATAAAACTTACCCAGTCTTAGTACTGGGTTTAAGTCTTTAAGTGGCACTTAATTTAATAGGGGTTGGAAATATGTGATCGATAACGGCGCCATTATTTCGGAGCCTGTTTTGTTCCAAAGTGTGATAAGTAGATGAACATCTACTTAATTGTATGATATTTCCTTTTGAATGAATTATAATAAAAGTATTGGTAAGAGGAGGGCTGGATAAAATGAAATGGCAAGAAGCGAGGGAACTATTCCCAAATCAGTTTCTTTTAGTTTCAATTCTTAATTATCATGAAGAAGGTGACAAGAAAATTGTTGATGAAGTAGCCCCAATAAGAACCATTTCAGAAAAAGATGCAAATAAAGAATTTTTCCGTGCAAAAGAAGGAACTATTGTTTATCACACATCCAATGAAGAATTTGTGATCCATATCCGGAGAGATCCTTTAATGAAGGTGAGAAGAATCTAATGAAGCTTTCATATGATGGACAACTTATTACAACAACACTTTATGTGGAATTTCATGGAATGTCATTAGAAATCAATGATGTAATAGTTGATACAGGGTCATCCCATACAGTAATTAGCCCAGATATTTTGGAGAAAATTGGGGTTAGATATGAAAATGGAGATGTGATATATGAAGCTTATGGGATTGGTGGAACTGTTCCGTTTTATACCAAAGTTATGGACAAAATTAAAATTGATACATTTACCATAAAAAGTTTTGAAATAGATGTAGGGATGTTACCTAATAATCATAATGGATTACTAGGGTTAGATATTTTAAAATCATATAACTTTACAATTGACCTAGAAAACTTGGAGCTAAATCCGTCGAATAATATGCAAAAAGAATAACAAATAAAATGGAAGAGGATAACTATGGCTAAATTGGGTACAAATGATAGACCAGCAATCGTGCGCGTTGCGAATGAAGAAAAAGCAAATGAATTATATGATCTATGTGAACGTAGGGGTTGGAAAGTCATTATTGGTATTGAACCTGACAAACCAGAAGATATTTCGGATGTTCAAAGATTGCTAGGTTTAAAAGTTGAAAATACAAAAACGATAGTAAATGAAGAACAAATCGGCAGAAATGACCCATGCATATGTGGAAGTGGCAAGAAGTATAAAAAATGCTGTGGTAAGTGACATCAGCCTTCAAGAAAGGAATTAATAGTATTGCGGAATATGTAAGTTTAGGGATTTTGGAGGTAGTAAAGTGAGCGAACAAAGACCATTTTATCAAGTGTTGATTACAATCCAAGACATTGAACCACTTATTTGGAGAAGATTGCTCATTCCAAGTGGCATAACCTTTCATAAATTTCATAAAATTATTCAGGCTGCTTTTGATTGGCAAGATTATCATTTGTATTTGTTTGATTTTAATGATTTCCTTGTTGTCAATTCTGATCCAGATACACCATTTCATGATATAGAAAAGAATCCGAAGAAAGTAAAGATTGATCCTGTCTTTAAAGAGTACAAGCAGTTTTTATATGAGTATGATTTTGGGGATTCATGGATGCATGAAATTGTTGTTGAGGAAGTTGGAATTTTCGATGAAGCCCTGAAACACCCAATATGTATTGATGGTGAACGCCATCGTCCGCCTGAAGATGTTGGTGGTGTAGGTGGTTATGAAGAGTTTATAAATATTATCAATGATTCGAACCATGAAGAGTATGACGAAATGCTTTCATGGGCAGAAAAAGACACCAGCGGTAGAAAGTTTGATCCAGAATATTTTTATAAAGCAGAGATAAATCGCAAATTAGCGAAAATTATTTTTTAAATGTATACGTATGTAAATCGGAGGATCGTTCTCTGATAGTGCTTAAAGTTTAAACTCACCAGCACCCCATGTGTTGCCACATACATCCAACACATGTTGAGTGTGTAGCGTCGCTCGAAAAAAACAGAATATATACATGAGATCTACAAACATCAATAATGAGCAGGCCCCCCATAAATCAACGAAAAAAAGCGAACCAACCGGTTCGCTTTTTTTTGTGCCCTTTCATCAAGAACTAGTTCTTTTTACCAATTTTTGTGTTAAGTGATTTTTGTCACTATGGTGATTCTCATTCTCAATTAAGATGAGGGTAAGAAAGGTAAGGGGGAATTACTGTGAAAAGGAATCAAGAAGTTAAGAGGCAGAGTAGTGACGCCACCTCAAAGGTAGGAACGTGGATTTCTGTTGGGGTAGTAGGTATTGTTATCCTTGCTACGTATTTTGTGTTATTCGGACTCTATATGGCGAGGGTCTAGAAGGGGGAGTTGAAGATGCATTTAGATGAGAAAATCTGGTTGTTCTTAAGCTTTGGAATGATTATGGTGTTTATGGTATTTACGGGCTATCAAGCAATCGCATTGGGAATGGCTCCACCAAGCCATAAGGAAACGATTGACCCACAAAAAGTCGACCAAACAGCTCCATTTGATCAACCAGGGATTAAGCAAATTGGTGAAAATGAATACGAAGTCGTTATGACATTACAAGTATTTAGCTTTACTCCAATGGAAATTGAGGTTCCAGCGGGATCAACCGTTCATTTTACATTAACTTCAAAAGATGTCGTTCATGGTTTTGAGGTGGCAAATACAAACATCAATGCGATGGTTATGCCAGGACATATCCAAAAGATCACACAGAAGTTTGATAAACCTGGTGAATATTTAGTGTTATGTAATGAGTACTGTGGCTCAGGGCATCAACTAATGAGCACAAAGATTACGGTTAAATAAAGGGGGGAATCAGAGTGGCAACAGCTTTAAAGACTACATCAATAAAAGACAAAGCGAATCAGGCTTTTGGAATCAGCTTAGAAGACGCTCGTATCTCGAAATCATACTTATTTGTAACTTTTACAGCCTTACTGCTAGGCGGTCTTCTAGGTTTATTACAAGGATTAAACCGGGCTGGTGTGTTGGAACTGCCAGCATGGCTTAATTACTATCAAGTTTTAACAGCTCACGGCTTACTTTTAGTCGTTGTATTCTCGGCATTCTTTACGATTGGTTATTTTTATGCAGGACTTTCTCATACATTAGGGGGATTACTTCCTAAGGTAAGAAAGATGGCATGGATCGGTTTCTGGATGAAGATTTTCGGATTTGTATTAGTTGTGATTCCAGTTTTAAGAAACGAAGCTTCCGTTATGTATACTTTCTATCCACCAATGCAAGCTAGCCCAATGTTCTATTTCGGCTTAGTGTTTATCGTATTAGGGATTTGGATGCTAGCGGCTGGAGCCTTTGTTCAAGTTGCTAACTGGAGAAAGAATCACAAGGGTCAACATCTTCCAATTCTAGCATTCTTTGCAACAGGAGTATTTGTCCTCTTAGTTGGTGCAACAGCATTTGTTGCAGCCGAAGTACTGTTTATGATTATTCCGTGGTCACTTGGATGGGTGGACACAATTAATGTATTGCTTGCCCGCACACTATTCTGGGCTTTCGGACATACAGCCGTTAATATTTGGTACCTAACAGCCGTGTCTGCTTGGTATGTCGTTGTACCAAAAATTATTGGTGGGAAGCGCTGGAGTGATTTATTAACTCGAATGGTTGTTATTCCATTAGTCATCATGAACATTACAGGTGGATTCCACCATCAAATTATTGACCCAGGTATTTCGGTATCTATTAAATACATGCACGTATTTATGAGTTTAGCGATTGGATTTCCTTCCTTAATGACCGCTTACGCGATGTTCAGAGTGTTTGAACGGACAGCAAGAGAAAAAGGCGGAAAAGGTTTTGTCGGTTGGTACAAAAAAATGCCATGGGGAGATGTTCGCTTTTTAGCTCCATTCATTGCGATGGTTGCCTTCATTCCAGCTGGAGCAGGTGGTATCGTTCAAAGTACAAACCAATTGGATCAGGTTGTTCATAATACGATGTGGGTGGTTGGTCACTTTCATTTAACACTAGGAATGTCCGTTGTCATGACCTTCTTCGGGGTCAGTTATTGGTTAGTTCCTTGCTTATCAAAACGTGTGCTAACGCCAGCGATGAATAGATTGGGAGTTATTCAAACTGTTATTTGGACAATCGGAATGATATTCATGGCAGTATCGATGCATATTGTAGGACTTTTCGGTTCACCAAGAAGAACTTCCTTTACAACATATGGAAACTTTGCAGAAACATTAGGCTGGAATCCATATATGGTAGCGATAGGGATTGGAGCAACATTATTACTTATTGCGGTTATCATCCAAGTATATGCTGTATTTAATCTGATGTTTTTCGCTCCAAAGGGAGAAACAGAGTTTCCGATTGCAGAAGAGGAAGAAGGAGCAGCTAAAACTCCATATTGGACTGAACGTTGGGGAGTTTGGGTAATCCTTATGCTCGTGGTGGTTTCTATGGCGTATGTGCTTCCAATCGTGGATATGATTGTCAATGCACCTCCTGGATCACCACCGTTTAAAACATGGTAATACATTCAACGAAAGAGATAGCTTAAGTATTGGCTATCTCTTTACAATAAATATTGGAGTTGATCTCCATGAAAAACAATCAAAAAACGTTCATTGCTAGTCTGGCGGTTTTAATCTTTGGAATCATCTTGTTCTATGTTGGGACGGATGGATTTACTGCTTACACCGCCGAGACGGCCAGAGTGACAAAGCTTGTTGAGACTAAGCCTGAATTCCCTCATGTCACCTTTGAAGATAGCGAAGGCCGGGAATATTCCATTTCCGAATTTAAAGATAAATATGTGTTTATCACGTTCATTTACACAGGCTGTACAACGGTTTGTATTCAATTAGAGCAAAATATGAAGCAAGTATATGATCTCATTCCTCAGGAATATTTAGGCAAGGATATCGTATTTTTGAGCATAAGCTTTGATCCGACGAGGGATGATCCAGCTACGTTAGACAAATATAAGAATTTGTATAATAGCGATGGGGAAACGTGGAGGATGGCTAGGATACCTAATCAATCGGAGTTAGATGAACTGCTTGAAAAGTTTGGGGTTATTGTTATTCCGGATGAAAATGGGAATTTCGCCCATAATGCTGCTTTTTATTTGGTAGATGGGAAGGGTACTCTAGTCGATGTAATGGATTATCGGGAAACAAAAGAAGCAGGGAACAAGCTCATTCAAATTCTTGAAGCAGGCAAGGGGGCGTGACAGATGAATCAATTTTTAACAGGTTTGATTATGTTGATTGCCTTAATGCTCCCACCTGTTGCGAATCTAATGGAATCGGTCATGATTATTCATATGCACATGCAAATGCCGATGCTTGTCATCGCAGGATTTTTCATGGCTCGATTATTTATAGAAAAGTTTCCCCGTTTTTTTGAGCAATATAATCAAAATGGAGTTCCAGGTATTCTCTTATTTATTGTTATTGTGTCATTCTGGATGATGCCGCGTACAATGGACGAGGCACTGACCAACTATGGAATGGAAGTATTCAAGTTTATGAGCTTGCCTTTGTTAGCAGGAGTACCGCTCCGGGATAGTTGGAAAAAGCTTGGCTCAGCCGCGAAGAATGCCCTATTTGTTCTATTTGCTGTCTTATTTCTTGCGTTGGGCTGGCTGTATATTCAGGCAAATAGTCAGTTATGCAACAATTATTTAGTCGTTGACCAAATTATTTTAGGCTGGGGATTTATCACAGCTGCTATATGTATCGTGATATATTTAGTCTATTCGTTTGTCATTGATCCGACGCAGTATGAGTAAGTGCCTAACAACACCTTAAGTATGAATTCTTAAGGGAGGAAAATAAATGAGTAATGATATGATTCTATCTCAACAAAAAGTTGAAAAAGTGCCGAGATTAACTATTATGAATCTTCTTTCTGATCTAAAATCACTCTTTAAGGCTATCGTCTTGATTGCAAATGTCCTGCCAGTATTTACGGGATTATGGTTGGCTTTATATTTTGCCGATACTTCTTTTTGGGATAAATGGGAAGTAAGCTTGCTGACATTGGGTGGAAGTACTTTGGTGATGGCTGGAGCATTAGTCCTTAACAACTGGTACGATGTTGATATTGATTCCGTTATGGAGCGAACGAAAAGTCGTCCTACTGTAACCGGCAGGATTCCCCTTCATGTCGTCTTAGCCATAGGTATTATTTTAACAATCCTTGGGTTTGTCCTTTTGCTATTTACAACTCTTGAAGCCACTGTATATGCCTTTATCGGCTGGGTTACCTATGTGTTTTTATATACGATGTGGTCGAAAAGAAGGTATGCTTTTAATACCATTATTGGTAGTGTTTCAGGAGCGGTGACTCCATTAATTGGTTGGGCAGCCATTGATTCTGCTTTTCATACTGTTCCAATTATTCTCTTTCTCATCTTATTTATTTGGCAGATGCCCCACACATTTGCCATTGCTATCAAGAAATTTGATGAATACAAAGCAGCAGGTGTGGCAGTGCTTCCAGTCGTACGTGGATTGGGTCCAACCAAATGGCAAAACATCTTCTATATCATCTGCTTACTACCGTTGCCATTTTATTTAGCATCCCTTGGTACAATTTTTATCATTTTTTCGACATGCTTGAATGTTGCATGGTTGGTACTTGCGGTAAGCGGATTTTTTATGAAGGACGATTGGAAATGGGCCCACATGAATTTCCTCTACTCCGTTAATTATGTAACTATTTTATTTTCCTTAATGGTGATTTTGACCCTTTTCTAGACGTGTGGCATGTTTTGCCCGTGGGACGAAGGGACAGGATCATCATCCCAGGTTATTACTTTCCTGTATTTTATCGAAATCTCTATTATCATAAATTGGAGAGACACGGGACCTGTTCCCGTGTCTCTCAATAATCAATACCGTGTATACAGTTTTCGTACGTCCACTGAATTATTTTGTCATCAAGATTTGATTCGTAGAATTCCGATAATAGGCTATTCCAATGTTCTAATTGTTTTTCATTAATATTGATTATTCCTGTACCATTCAACATCATGATTGTATTTGCTGAAACAATGGCAGTTCGTTTATTACCGTCCCAAAACAGTTGTGCCCGCATAGCAAAATACATATATTTCAATGCTTTATATGTCTCGGACATGTTACAATTCCTAATCTCTTCAATTGCGGCTCGGATTTCTGATTCAACTGGAACGGCGGGGGTATAATCAACTCCATGTATTCCTACATTTCCTGTCCGTAAAACACCCCATTCAAGTGATTCGTTATAGGAGATAAAACTATTTATTTTACAGGCCAGTTCTAGGTTAAATTCAGAAGTCTGTGGCAGTTTCCACACATATTGATACGCATTTTTAAGGTTGAGTATGACTTGAATATCATCCATTGGAACCCCGCTTACACTCATACCTTCAACAATTGTTTTTGTTTGTGGAAAGGTTGTATTCACATTCTCCAATCGTGAAGCTGAATGGACTAATGCAACAATACTCTTTTTCAATAAAAATCTAGATTCCCGGTCGCTCAAGCTGTATTTATTTTTGATATTCAAAAGAAAGTCCTCCTTTCAAAAACTTTGTACAATCACGTAAACCATTTTTTTCTATTTCCTAAATTGTATCATACGTAACCTGGATAATTAAACATTCTATAATGTCGTTGCCTCCGTCTAAAGGCGTTGGTCTATCAAAATGTTGAGCAAAAATAACCCTAAAGCCCACTTTCTCCATCAAAGAGGTGTATTCTCCGATGCTTGGGTAATACCAAGGAAAATGTTCCATTTCAAATTCGTAACCCAATTTTTTCCTCTTGTTAATGATTTCACTTGTTATTTTTTCTACATTTCCTTTACCACCAAATTTGGCAACGAATCTTCCTCCATGTTTTAAACCTTTAAAAATATGTTGTAGAGCCTGTTTCGGAAGTTTTACCCAGTGAAGAGTAGCATTAGAGAAAACAGCATCAAATTCATCATTGTAATCTAATTTTATGGCATCATTAACCTCGAAATATATATCGGGATACTTGCTTTTGGCATTACGAATCATATTTTCTGACTTATCAACACCGACAACATTTACTCCAAAGTCAAATAATTCCTTTGCTAAATCACCTGTTCCACAACCAAGGTCAAGAATCTTCTCTCCTTTGTGTGGTGCTAATAAGTCAATCAATTGACTTCCAAACTTCGAAACAAATGAATGTTTACCATCATATAAGTTTGCATCCCAATTGTCCTTTTTTGCTGTGGTTGTGTACCATTTTCATTCCCTCCTAAAAAACTGATTTTCATAATTCAATGTCGTTAGTCCTTAGTATATCTGATGGGTTAAATAAAGAATATTAACAGAAATCAGAACAATTAATAACAAATGTTATTACGTTATCACTATGTTGAAAAACAGAAAGGAGTCCACTGTCTATATAGTTTTAGATGAATTATACAGCCAAATCCATGCACTTGTTTCAATAAAACACTTAAAAACTGAGTTTGATGAAAAGAATTTGCCGGAGATTATCAATCTTGACAGCACCTTGATGCAAAGAGCAATTATGAACATTGTAACCAATGCGGTGGATTATTCCCCGGATGGTGGGTTGATTCAGTTTTTTGTATCAGCAAAAAAGCATAGATTTCGATTTACAGTTTCTAAGTATTAATCGAGTGGTTTAACTTGAAGCAGTTGCAATATTAATATTAAAAGAAGGTAACTAACCCAGTAGCGGGTGTTGCCTATACATTTTGTTTTTTGTGACAAAAACCCCCAAGTACGCAAGCAGTTTGTTGTACTAAGGGATAGGTATTGTTATCTCTTTCTTTTCTTCTTCTTTTTTCCATTTTGCATCTTAGGTTTTAAGCTTGAAGAATTCTTCATTTGCAAGGCTCTTTTTCTAATTGGAATTTCTTTTGCCCGAATACCCATGTAGATTTCTGCTAATGGAAAAAAGGATTCAATGTTATCTGGAAATATTTCAAGTTCGATTTCTGCAATGCTCCTATTTAATGAATCATCTTTAAGCCCTGATGCTTCTATTTCATGTAATGTCGGGAGAAAAGGAACTTCGCCATCTGTATGCTCAGACATCAAGAATAATAACTGGAGCCCAATGGCAAGCATTTCTCTTAATTTATCTGCTGGCATCTTTTTGTATGCTGAAGCACTAAGGAGCATTTGTCGGAAATGATATCCGGCATTTGGTAAATCGCTTATTTGAGCTAACATGTCACCTAATGTAAAATGAGATTCTGTTTGACCTGGGTCAATCAAGATGGAATGTTCAAAAGCGCTTACAGCTAGTTCAGGTCGATTCCCCTTATGATATAAATTTCCAAGTCGATTCCAAACAAATGAATCTTGAGGATTTTCCTTAAGAATATTTAATAAATGTTCTTCTGCATCTGTAGTATACCGATGCCAGCTCCCGTCGAACAAAAGATTTTTGCCAACAGTACTTTGTTTTTGGGTACCCTCTCCAAACGGAAGAACGCTCATCATAGATAACATGATTAAGCTGGTCGGTAGTTCCCAATTTCCAGCAGAGTTACAATGTTTGCAACGAAAATATCCAGTTGTTTGGATATTATCTTTCATACCCTCAGTTTTTTTCTTTTCCAAATTTAATACTAATAGCCCGATATCATACTTTCCTTTTCTGCCACATGACTTGCATGTCAGCATTTGATAGTTTTCCTTAATGATTTGTGTTAGCGAATCTTTATTTTTGAGGATTGTTTTCACATATTTGCCCGGCAACATACTCATTGTTGGGGATTTTGGAATATTTCCATTTTCTTGGTTTAATAGTAATTGAATCAATCGTGGATTAATTTGTGAATTCGGCATTGTAGTCGACCTTTCTTTATTTACTAAAGTAATTTGTATTATAACAAAAAGAAAGAGTCCCGTTTGAAAAATTGGGACCAATAAAAGGGTTTTTTGGTTTCTTCTCGAATTGTTTTCTATAGAGGGACGAAGGAACGGGTTCATCGTCCCAGGTTTTTACTATCCTGTATTTTATCGAAATCTCCACAAGCACAAATAGATGGGGCATGGTATCTATTCCCGCATCTCCTCCTTCTTGTTTTCAGGTATCTTCTCTATTTGGTCTCCCGACGATTAATGCTGACTGCACATTAAGAAAATATCTTAATGACGAGTTTTATGACAAATTCAACGTAACTGATAAATCAAGAATAATTCCGGTCATAAATAAGGGCTCGTTTCTCAAACATTGTTGCTTTTGAACAAAAATAAATAGAAAAGATGAAAATAACAGTAAGCGAATAGCAAAACTTCTGGGTAAAGAATGGGGTTGGTGGTGGCTTCGGTCGCCCGGCCGTGTTAATGTAAAAGCCGTATACATCTTCGGGACTGACGGTAATATAGGTATCCAAGGCAACATCAGCGATGGCAAATGTACAGGCGGCGTTCGCCCTGCTTTGTGGTTGGAGCTATAAATGGGAATTTCCATATGATATATCCTGATCTTGATAGATATAACATTCCCCCCAATTCATGCTCCCCCCTCTAGCTAGAAATACTATAAATATATTTGTGAAAATGGAGGACAGGATTATGCCCCAATTGCCAGCAATAAAGAAGGTTGTCTATGGTAATTAGTTAGTTGTATTAGATTTCGAAACTAAGCATGGTATAATTTATGGTAAATTGAAATGAATCGGAGGCGCATGTTAATGAAATGGTCTGAAGTACGCGAACATTTTCCAGAACGTTGTGTCTTAGTAGAAGCGTTAAAATCAGAAACAAGAGGAAAAGAAAGAATCATCGAAGAAATGTCAGTAATTGATGACTTTGAGAACGGCAATGCAGCATGGAAAGTCTATAAAAAGCTACATGCGGAAAATACAAATCGTGAATTATATATCTTTCACACGAATAATGAAGAAATAAAGGTAATTGAGCAGCCATATATAGGGGTGCGAAGAAGAGTATGAGATTTCATATGGATGACCACTTACCTCTAGTATCTGTTGAGATTGAATATAAAGGGAATAAAAAGACATTCAATAACGTACTACTTGATACTGGCTGCTCTTCAACCATTTTAGATACAGATTTATGTGAAGAAATCGGGCTGATGCTCGATTTAGAGAACGCCATTACAAATAAAATGTTCGGAATTGGCGGTACCGAAATCTGCATTGAACAAAAAGTAAGCGGTATGAATATTGATGAGTTCCAACTTAGTAATTTTATTATCCAGCTTGGCGATGTAAGAGAAATGAATGGATTTGACGGGATCATTGGAAGTGATTTTTTTCTTGCCAATAAATTAATCATCGACTTCGAAAATATGGAAGTCAGAAAAAATAAGGTTAGGTAAACACTTTTATACCTTTAAAAAATCTACTCTCCCAAGCCACATGGAGTGTTGCGCATTGTTAAATGAAATATAACAGGTTTGAAAAGCTCGTTAAAGTATTCTTATTTAGACGAGCTTTTTCTTATTAAAGAACAAGTTACTAAAGCATCCAACAATTTTTTTGATTATTTACTTTGCTTTGAAATGAAATTTTGCAGAACTATTTTTAATTCGCCAAATGATTTACAATCATTCTTTACAAACAAACCCCAGACAACATCTGAATTTTTGTAACCAATCACAGGCATGAACGTAGTCCATAATTCCATTTGTTGTGACTGGGTCAAGCCGATTCGTTCTTTTAGAAGCGATTTAAGGCTATCATAAGAAGATACTCTCGTTGTTTCAGGGTTACTGTTTAATTTTTGCTCAGATACTTGCTTTAGGATTTTTCTATGCCGTTCCTCTTGTTCAAGCCTTTGCTGAATCAATTGTTGCTTTTTAATCTCCTCTTGCTTCAATATTTGTTGCATTAATATTTCCCTTTTTTCTTCCTCTTGTAGCTTTCGTTCCTGTTCTATTCTCAATCGCTCTTTAAACTCGAATTGTAGTTGCTTGAACTCTTGGACAAATTCATCTTGGCAGTGAGCTTCTAATGTGGGGTTACTTAAGAGGAATTCATTTTTTATTAGAACTGCGTCAGCAAATGGAATTTCATATCCCTCCCCTAGAAGGAATGCCCGGTACGGTTTGACAAGACGGTCTTTTAAGAACCGTTGGATTTTGACTACAATCCTTTCCTCGTTAGAATAAATGTAATACATGCTTCTAACATCAATTGTAATGTTTTCCGTTGATACAGGATAATTAAAATATTTAAAAAACATCTTGTCCTTCATCAGGGAAGCAAGTAAAGAATCCCATTCTCTATCTTTATTTGTTTTGGCCGCAATTGTTAATTCAGCATCCCACAAGATTATTGAATTTTTTTCCTTTTCAATTGCTTGCTCCTTCTTTTCAATAAACCAAATAGGTTCCATACCTTGCTCTAAAAAGTATTGATGTCTTTTGCTGATTGTATTTGAAAGCTTATTATCAATTAATGAATTTACATTTGTAATAATTGAAAGTGCAAATTCTCTATCGGCAACCTTTACCCAAATATCCGGAAATATTTTCAAGTCAGGTTTTGCCCTGTAGCCAAATTCAACTTTAATCATTGTATTTTTTTTAGCTTGATTCGAGATTTCATCATGAAGTATGGCTTGAATTGTATGATGGATTTTCGTCTCTCTTTCAATCTGTCTAATATATCTTTTCTCAGCCTGGTCAATTTTCTTGGATTCCTCGCAAGCTTCTGAATGCCGATGTGAAAAATATATTCCTTTCGTGTCTCCATATTTGACTATTAGTTTTGCATTACAATGGGGGCACTGGAAAAGAGCTTTATCTGCTAACTTCTTTAAATTGTTCACTTCTTCTTTGGTTGTAGAATATGGAAGCCTATATAATTCGTTATCAATTACATGTAGCGCCTCTCGCAAGAAACCTTCACCTCTATTATTTCCTTTTTTTTTAAGAATCATATATTGCGAGTAGGAAGTCAATAAATATTTATGGAAATATTATGAATTTTGAAGAAAGGGGTTCTTTAAAGTATTTTTGGGGAAAAAGGCTTTCTTTCACTTTCTATTTACTCTATTTGGAATTTCATTGATTGGGTTTTAGCAGCTTATCGAATAAAGGTTATTTTCCTATCAAGTGGATTAGGTTTGACGGTTTTCGATCCGGCATTTATCCAGCCCGTGCTTGTGAGTGTGTTTTATCGTTTCTCCAATAAGCATCATGAACAAATGCAGATTCAGGAAGCTTATTTCCTAAAATTTTTTCAAGTTCTTCAAATGTAAGAGTAATTTGTGATACATCTATTTTAGTATTTAAGAAATCAAATAATACGGATCAATTTACTCTGGACACAAAATTTTATCCTTTCTTTCAGAGTCCAAATTTTGCAATAGAATTGGGCTCTTTTTGTCGTCCTACACTTCCGTTTGATATTCTCTCAAACTAATTGGATATAATGATATTAAATATAATCTCAATCTGGGGGATAAGTATGAATGAGCTCGAACAACTGCAAAAGGAAAATCACTATCTAAAACAATTATTAATTAAGATGATGCATAACCAAACCCCTACTGACACTAGTAAAATAGTAACGAAACAATCTCCTTTAATGGAGAAATTACAGTTGCTGAAAAGTTTATTCAAAGGCAGGACAGATGTTTATGCTTTGCGCTGGGAATCAGAAAATGGAAGGAAAGGGTATACCCCTGCGTGCGAATTAGAGTGGCAAAAGCCAATCTGCCAAAAGCCCATTATAAAATGCAAACAATGCGAGCATCGTAAACTGTCACCTCTCACAGACCAAGTGCTGATTGAGCATTTAAACGGTGATAAGACAATCGGTATTTATCCGTTTTTACAGGATGGAACCAGTTCATTTTTGGCAGTTGATTTCGATAAAGAGCAGTGGCAGAAAGATGTTATTGCTTTCTCTGAAACTTGTAAGTGGATGAAAATTCCTTTTCACATTGAAAGATCCAGATCGGGAAATGGGGCTCACGTATGGATTTTCTTTTTCAAAGCGGTTTCTGTAGTGGTCGCAAGGAAATTAGGATTATTTTTGTTAAAGAAAACGAAAGAGGATAATCATGGATTTGATTTGAATTCTTTTGATCGATTGTTCCCAAACCAGGACAATTTGCCAAAAGGAGGTTTCGGTAATCTTATTGCACTTCCACTTCAGAAAGTGCCTGGAAAAAGTGGAAATAGCTTATTTGTCGATGAGCAATTCGTTCCATACCCAGATCAATGGCTATACCTGTCAACAGTTCGTAAAATGACAGAAGATGATATTCATGCGGTTATTAGAAATGGTTTAGATGAACCAGTTTTGCCCCCAGAGAAAATACTTATAGAATTGAAAAATGGTATCCACATTAAAAAGGCTGGAATTACATCAGCCCTATTGTCACAAATGGCTGACATCGCTTCTTTTAATAACCCAGAGTATTATAAAAAACGTGCGAAAAGGCTCTCTACTCATGGAATACCAAGCAGAGTTCAATGCGTAAATGATGAACAGGATTCCTTGATTCTGCCCCGTGGATGTTTAAGAGAGCTACTAGATTTTCTTAAGGAGCAGTCAATCAATGCGGACATTGAGGATTACCAATATGAGGGTGAACGTGTGGATGTGAATTTTCACGGGACACTAACTTCGCAACAAACTGAGGTCGTAAGTTCATTGCTAGCAGATAGTCAAGGCACTCTATCTGCGACAACAGGCTTTGGAAAAACGGTTGTTGCCACAGCGATTATTGCTGAACGGAAGGTGAATACACTTATCATTGTGCATCGTACACAATTAATGAAGCAATGGGTAGAGCGGCTCTCACAATTTTTGAAAATACCGAAGGGGGAAATTGGACAAATTGGTGGAGGGAAAAATAAGATAACTGGCAAGGTAGATGTCGCAACGATACAAGGCTTGAATTACGGAGGTCAATTAAAATCTTTCATTACCCAATATGGACAAATTATTGTGGATGAGTGCCATATTATATCAGCGGTAACGTTTGAAAATGTGTTGAAAAAAATTCGACCCAAATATGTATTGGGACTTACGGCAACACCGAAACGGAAGGATGGAATGCACCCAATTATCCTGATGCAATGTGGACCTGTTCGTTACAAGATCGATGCAAAAAATCAAGCGAAAATTCGGCCATTTGGTCATGTATTAGTCACAAAAGAAACAAGTTTTAATACAAAGAGTACTCAATTTCATGAAATCTACGAGGAGTTGGCATCAGATTCAGAGAGAAACCTTCAAATATTTGATGATGTATTACAATCGCTGGAAAAGGGGCGCTCCCCAATTATATTAACGGAACGTCTTGAACATCTGGAAAAATTGAAAAATCAATTCCGTGGGTTTGCCAAGAATATCATTGTATTAGCAGGAAACATGAAGAAAAAGGATCAGAAAGAAGAGTTAGAAAGATTATCGGCTATTCCAAAGGATGAAGAACGGTTAGTGATCGCAACCGGAAAATACATCGGAGAAGGGTTTGATGATGCACGGTTAGACACCTTATTTTTAACAATGCCAATATCTTGGAAGGGCACTCTACAACAATATGTAGGTCGCCTTCACCGAGATTACCATAATAAACAAGAGGTTCAAGTGTATGATTATGTGGATGTAAAGGTTCCCGTTTTAAAATCAATGTATGAAAAACGGTTAGCTAGGTATAAATCGATGGGGTATGTGGTTCGGGATGATAAATCAGTATCGGAGCAGATGAAGTTATTTTAATTTGAGTAAAGTTTGGTGGAAGTCTATGCTGGATAATACATGGGCTATTTGATTTGGACCAAAGTTTAATAAAAACGGTAATATATAATGCTGCTATATAAGGTTTCATACTATTAATAAAAAAGGGCTCTCTTTGTTTAGTAAATTCGACCAAACCAATACTAGACCAGCTAGAGAGTTCCATGTGTCTGTGCAAAGCTCGTTTAGTGAACAATGGTAATGGTTTTAAGAGGAGTACAATTTGTCAGGGCACTTTACAGAATTAGTCATTTGCGATATACCGATCCCGTGTAGCAGGCAAGGTAAAAGTACTATCAAAGCCTATAAAAGATATGAGAGCAGCAGTAAAAAAACCTCTTAATATGATGAGAAGGGATCCAATGGGTATTCGATAGTGCAGCTGGGTACCCTTGAATAGCTTTAGAATAACTAATAAAGGAACTTTCTAAGTACCCTAAGGCTGTAGCAGAATACAGGAAGTAGGAAAAAAGCTCCAACAGAACTTGACTCAATTGTTCGTTGTTACGATATGACTCGATAGATAAATTAAGTTATAATAAAAGTATATTTGTTACCCGTAATTTAAAATGCTCCATATGATGTAATGAGGATAAATAATTATTTTATATGGTAATTGGGGATACTATTAGTAATAAAGAACTATATTCGAAGGAGCCACCCTTTTTATAGCAAAATGAACATATTCGAATAATTGTAATGAATTGACCAATATTTAAAGGCTGAAAACGTTATTATATCAAGGTTTAAAACGAATTTAAATTTGCGGTAACAAAAGCAGTGACCCGATCTAGGGGATTGAAACTATAGTTCTTTGTAGCTTCTTGAATGGACTTAGGTTCTGTAACAAAAGCAGTGACCCGATCTAGGGGATTGAAACCAGCAATGACACCAACCTCTATAAAGTAGCCTTGCGTAACAAAAGCAGTGACCCGATCTAGGGGATTGAAACAGTAGAAGCTACAACTGTTTCTTTCCCACAATCACGTAACAAAAGCAGTGACCCGATCTAGGGGATTGAAACCCCCAACTTGTATATTTACGATGATAAAATTCAACGTAACAAAAGCAGTGACCCGATCTAGGGGATTGAAACATTAGGTCAAATATCGGGGGAGTAGTCCCCCCTCTTGGTAACAAAAGCAGTGACCCGATCTAGGGGATTGAAACTCTTGAAAATTTGCTCTGCTTCTTTCCACTGCCAATCGTAACAAAAGCAGTGACCCGATCTAGGGGATTGAAACCTAGTTGCGTAACTGCTCCGTATAAATAGCCACCTAGTAACAAAAGCAGTGACCCGATCTAGGGGATTGAAACATCACTTGTATAGGTTTACTCATTCCGGGTTTATCTTGTAACAAAAGCAGTGACCCGATCTAGGGGATTGAAACATGAATACAGCAAACTGCTGTAATTCACCGTTTCTAATTGTAACAAAAGCAGTGACCCGATCTAGGGGATTGAAACTCATGTCACTAATCCGCATGACATCATAAAGCTTCTGTAACAAAAGCAGTGACCCGATCTAGGGGATTGAAACACATCAGAAGCCAGAAATTCATGGTCCTGTAAACCAAGTAACAAAAGCAGTGACCCGATCTAGGGGATTGAAACATAAATAATAGTTTCCACGCTTAATCCTCCGAATCTTCGTAACAAAAGCAGTGACCCGATCTAGGGGATTGAAACACTTCTTTAACAATTTCTAAACCGATACTACTTTTGTTTGTAACAAAAGCAGTGACCCGATCTAGGGGATTGAAACTAATAATAATTTCCTTTTTTAAAATAGACTCCGCTAGTAACAAAAGCAGTGACCCGATCTAGGGGATTGAAACATTTCCATCTGACCAATAAGTTTTTCTGCCATGTATTGTAACAAAAGCAGTGACCCGATCTAGGGGATTGAAACTAATTCCTTATTCTCTACAGGTTTTTTATTAGACTTTTTGTAACAAAAGCAGTGACCCGATCTAGGGGATTGAAACTCTCCTGGAGTGGTTCCAGTACCCTCTCCTACAATAGTGTAACAAAAGCAGTGACCCGATCTAGGGGATTGAAACAAGCAACGTTATCAAGAAATAAATAAGGTGATGGGCAGTAACAAAAGCAGTGACCCGATCTAGGGGATTGAAACCTAATTGTATTAGAGAGGGGATTATTTCGATAGTATCAGTAACAAAAGCAGTGACCCGATCTAGGGGATTGAAACTTAAGAAGGCATTTGGAGATATTCGCGTTCGTGCTGGGTAACAAAAGCAGTGACCCGATCTAGGGGATTGAAACTAAGGTTGCTGAGGTGCTTGCCCAAACGGCTGTTGTGGTAACAAAAGCAGTGACCCGATCTAGGGGATTGAAACCAAACGCCCAATCCTGCACCAATCAAAATAACCAATTTTTGGTAACAAAAGCAGTGACCCGATCTAGGGGATTGAAACGAATTTGAGACGGCGTTCCGATTCTTTGTCGACACGAGTAACAAAAGCAGTGACCCGATCTAGGGGATTGAAACGCAAAAAGTCCAATCCCCGTCAAGGCAACCGCACCAAGTAACAAAAGCAGTGACCCGATCTAGGGGATTGAAACCCAAAAAGCATATTAGTGTTATAAAGCTCCGAAAATGTAACAAAAGCAGTGACCCGATCTAGGGGATTGAAACAAATAAGAAATAACATGTTTAGATGCCTCTCAGAACGTAACAAAAGCAGTGACCCGATCTAGGGGATTGAAACCGACAAGTACACACACGAAACACGCGAGCAAGCTATAGTAACAAAAGCAGTGACCCGATCTAGGGGATTGAAACTTAGAGAATACAGCCCGCAATTTGCAGCACTAGGCATGGTAACAAAAGCAGTGACCCGATCTAGGGGATTGAAACTTTCTACACAATCCGACACAGAGGGGGGCTTTGTAGTGTAACAAAAGCAGTGACCCGATCTAGGGGATTGAAACTTATATAAGGCATTAGAAACCTTAGATAAATTTGTGGAGTAACAAAAGCAGTGACCCGATCTAGGGGATTGAAACTGTTTTAGACAAAGACTATGCTCACGTTGGATTATGGGGTAACAAAAGCAGTGACCCGATCTAGGGGATTGAAACTCTAATGCAATTATAGGAAGAATGGGAACTAATCAATGTAACAAAAGCAGTGACCCGATCTAGGGGATTGAAACCAGATTTAAGGGCATTCTCTACGTGCTGCACGAGGTTTGTAACAAAAGCAGTGACCCGATCTAGGGGATTGAAACAAATATCTCTCCTTTTTCGATATGGTGCTCTAATGCTCGTAACAAAAGCAGTGACCCGATCTAGGGGATTGAAACGTATCTATGATGACATTTCCTGTTGCTTTATCGAAGTAACAAAAGCAGTGACCCGATCTAGGGGATTGAAACGCAACTAAATAAATAATATCACTGGAGGCGGTTCGGTAACAAAAGCAGTGACCCGATCTAGGGGATTGAAACTAAGATCACTAAAGATGAAATTGGAAGAACCATGAATGGTAACAAAAGCAGTGACCCGATCTAGGGGATTGAAACTAGGTAAAACGAGATATGCTTCGAGATACATTTTGAAGGTAACAAAAGCAGTGACCCGATCTAGGGGATTGAAACACATAACTAAGTGAACATGAGGATGACCTTTTTCTTCGTAACAAAAGCAGTGACCCGATCTAGGGGATTGAAACCTTTTAAAAGTTCTAGAAGCTTCAGTAAACTTGTCTGTAACAAAAGCAGTGACCCGATCTAGGGGATTGAAACCTAACTAATAATAATTAATATTTTTGTATATTTATTACGTAACAAAAGCAGTGACCCGATCTAGGGGATTGAAACCTAAAAGGTTATCTACTATTTGGTCTTTCAAATCTATGGTAACAAAAGCAGTGACCCGATCTAGGGGATTGAAACATTTTTTACATAAAGAAGACTGAAGAATATAATACCAGTAACAAAAGCAGTGACCCGATCTAGGGGATTGAAACTTATGAAGAACTACATAACTAATTCGGACCCTTCTTAAGTAACAAAAGCAGTGACCCGATCTAGGGGATTGAAACTAAAGGAAAGCTTGATAGCTCCTCGATGAAATCATTGTAACAAAAGCAGTGACCCGATCTAGGGGATTGAAACTTGATAACGTTGGAGCGTATATCATCAAGTATATGACTAGTAACAAAAGCAGTGACCCGATCTAGGGGATTGAAACCAACATCAATCGAGATCGTTTGTGTGGAACTAGCTGTAACAAAAGCAGTGACCCGATCTAGGGGATTGAAACATGGGATCAATTTTAGTTACTTCATAGGCCTTTCCTGTAACAAAAGCAGTGACCCGATCTAGGGGATTGAAACAAACAACGATAGCCACTTAAACGCAAACATATTATTGTAACAAAAGCAGTGACCCGATCTAGGGGATTGAAACTGGAGCAACTGGCCATCTTCTTTTGTTTTTATCCTTTTCGTAACAAAAGCAGTGACCCGATCTAGGGGATTGAAACCTAGATTACTAGCTTTTAGTGCCTCTGAATTTTTCCGTAACAAAAGCAGTGACCCGATCTAGGGGATTGAAACTTTCAGTCATTTTCAACACCCTTTCTCAAAGTTTTTTGTAACAAAAGCAGTGACCCGATCTAGGGGATTGAAACTAATGATGAATGCTCATTGCATGGCAAGGTAACCATAGGTAACAAAAGCAGTGACCCGATCTAGGGGATTGAAACTAGAGAAATCAGACAGCGTTTTTGCGACCTTTTCAGTAACAAAAGCAGTGACCCGATCTAGGGGATTGAAACGAGAAGAAAGGGAAGTTATAGACAACTTTGAAGGGGAGTAACAAAAGCAGTGACCCGATCTAGGGGATTGAAACCGACTTAACGTTAGGGCTTCCAAGTCAATTAGAAGAGGTAACAAAAGCAGTGACCCGATCTAGGGGATTGAAACGTTCAGTTGTCGTGTATCGTTTTAGTTGTTTCCAATGTAACAAAAGCAGTGACCCGATCTAGGGGATTGAAACAAATGAAAAAGAGGCCCTCGAAAAATCCCTTCAATTGTAACAAAAGCAGTGACCCGATCTAGGGGATTGAAACTTGCATCCTCATTACCTTTCTGAAAAAGCCTGGAGTCAGTAACAAAAGCAGTGACCCGATCTAGGGGATTGAAACTATCTTCTCCAAGAAAAACTAAGTTATATGTTTCCTGTAACAAAAGCAGTGACCCGATCTAGGGGATTGAAACTTCTGGTCAATTAGTACTATAAGGCGGATTATTACGGTAACAAAAGCAGTGACCCGATCTAGGGGATTGAAATCACTCAAAAGAACCTTCGCTTTGAGTTCTTGCTATTGAGTAACAAAAGCAGTGACCCGATCTAGGGGATTGAAACCTAAAATAGAAATTAATACCTTCTTTTTCATAATTTTCGTAACAAAAGCAGTGACCCGATCTAGGGGATTGAAACCTCATTAACGCAGCTGTATCATCATCGAGCAGCTCGTGGTAACAAAAGCAGTGACCCGATCTAGGGGATTGAAACGACAGAAACAATTGTGACTCCCTAAGGATCCCTCGGAAGTAACAAAAGCAGTGACCCGATCTAGGGGATTGAAACTTCATCCTGCAAAGCATTGATTTCTTCGAGTTGCATGTAACAAAAGCAGTGACCCGATCTAGGGGATTGAAACAACCTCGAAGTGCACCATTTGTGTCTGGCCGTCTAGTAACAAAAGCAGTGACCCGATCTAGGGGATTGAAACCTAACTTTCGAGACCGTTCCACCTTTGTCAGTAATGTAACAAAAGCAGTGACCCGATCTAGGGGATTGAAACCCTAGACTTTCAATCTGAAATCACGAGCATTAGATAAGTAACAAAAGCAGTGACCCGATCTAGGGGATTGAAACACTACTAAGGAGGCAACAAACAGTGGCTTCAGTATAAGTAACAAAAGCAGTGACCCGATCTAGGGGATTGAAACATATTTATAGGAGTAGTATTTTTCTGTAGAACAACGTAACAAAAGCAGTGACCCGATCTAGGGGATTGAAACCTCTACAAAATGCCATGAACAGCCTCTTTAATCATGTAACAAAAGCAGTGACCCGATCTAGGGGATTGAAACTAAACTAACTATATACAAAAGTTCATAGTTATTATATAAGTAACAAAAGCAGTGACCCGATCTAGGGGATTGAAACTTAACAAAGAACAGGGCTTTCTTTTCAGGCACTTCCTGTAACAAAAGCAGTGACCCGATCTAGGGGATTGAAACCAGTTACTTTGTCGCCAGTCTGAAGTTTCTTAAATTCGTAACAAAAGCAGTGACCCGATCTAGGGGATTGAAACAAAAGAATTATGGAAACTGAGACTGGTTATAATCGTGAAGTAACAAAAGCAGTGACCCGATCTAGGGGATTGAAACCCTATTAAAGTCTGACCCTCCGTACTTAATAACCCTGTAACAAAAGCAGTGACCCGATCTAGGGGATTGAAACAGGTTTCCACTTTGCAGACACTAGCATCACCCTCTTTCGTAACAAAAGCAGTGACCCGATCTAGGGGATTGAAACATGTATTGGTAGTGGCACAACAGGTGAAGCGTGTAAAGTAACAAAAGCAGTGACCCGATCTAGGGGATTGAAACTATAAAAACCCACTCCTTGAAGAATATGTGGACGGAGTAACAAAAGCAGTGACCCGATCTAGGGGATTGAAACCGTATGTTGGAAGGTGCCATACAGTTTATTATTCAAACGTAACAAAAGCAGTGACCCGATCTAGGGGATTGAAACTTTCGTATTTTTTATTAACTTATTACGTAAAACTATTATACAAAACAAAAAAACACGGCTACTAATGTAACCGTCTTTTGATCAAGATAGTCTAATACTTTCTGCTACAACTTCTTTTTCAAATGTACTTTTCTTAATTAGATTTGAAAAGAATTCTTGTTCTCCTTTATAGCCGGTTTCTTTCATAAGAAACAGCAATTCTTTAATTTGAAATGGTAAATCTTCGTTTAGCAATTGCTGTAATTCTTCTTTGTCAATCTTTGTTAATTCTTTATAAATACTCAGCTTTGAAAACCAGTTTGTATTAAAACCAAATAAATATATAGGAATTGGTAGGTTTGCTTTTTTTTGAAAATGATCAGCAATTAAAAAACCGTAAGGATCTAAATCACACCAAAAATATATACACTTCAGACCTAATTTTACAGCTTCCGAGATAATTATTTCTTCTTCAGATGAAATATAACCACTGCCGAATAATATCGCCCAATCGTTATTATTTAATAAATTTCTCTTAGCAATATTAATAAAAAGATCCTGATTTTCAACTATCAACAATTTATCAGCAGCCCATTGGGTGATTTCCATTTCTGCAATCATATCACGTGGAAGCGGTAGATACCCTTTTATGGCTAATGAATTTCCTTTCGTACCATTCCACTTCCATTGAAAGGCACCGGAAATTAATACTTCATTCCTCGCCTGGTATAAGCCAAACCTTTCTACACCATTAACGATTTTATCTAATTTATCTCTATCACTTTTCGTAAATGTTTTTGTATCATGAAAGAATTCTTGGGAAAATTCCTTTAGATATAATTGCCGGCCTGTATTAGATAACTGATAAAGGCCCCAAATTCCTCTTATTAACTTTAGGTAAACTCCTTTTGAGGTTCTGGGAAATATCATTTTTGCCTTATCTACGCCTTCAATCACATAATTACTAGAATGTTCATGATGCTTTTGATTAACGTAAATTAGATCGGATAATGTTTTAGCATTATTTGAGCTGGGTGGAACAAGGGGAGGAAAAGGATTCTCCTCCCAATGAAATATCTTTTTGCTATTTATACCTAAAAAAGCTTCAATAGACTCTGTCATCTTTTCATTATAATAAACATGGTGTATGTCCCATTGATTAATTCTTGAAGGGTCCTTCTTCTGTCGCTTTATTAAGAATCCATGTGTATGGAGTTTGTCCATCGTTTTTTCTATGATCGTAAAGCTCCACTTCTTATACAATGTCTCTTTCCATGAACTCCATCGTTTTTTATTTCCCGATTTGTACAAATCTTTTAAAATAATTTTGGCTACTTTGATTTCTAAAACTGTTAGGAATTGAGACGGGTTAATTTGGCGTTTGTTCAAGCCAACAGTTTCTATTTCATGGGTACGAAGCTTATTGTGGTAGCTGCAATTTTCACATACACTATATCTTATTTTTTCTCGGATGTGTAATCCGTTCTTTTTTTTCCATGTTCCCCATTCATTGATATATTTTAATTTATGACGATGCTTTGAACTGGGTGTGTTGTTTAATGAATTCATCATTAATCACTCCATATGTAATAGGTGGAGCCATTGCTTGATTTTCTTGTTTTGGCTTGAAATTAAGTGACATATTTGCAAATGGAAATAGTAATTTAAGATTTTCTGAATAAGGCATTGCAATAATATATTGGGCGCCTGTATCCTTTAAGAAATGACTTACTAGTTCTGTTCGTTCTTGATCTAAATGAGCAAATGGCTCATCTAGAATCATAAAGTTAAGCATTCCATCGGCTTTTACCGCAGCAAGAGTTAATAGTAGAGAAATTATCACTTTTTGACCACCGCTAAATGCTGTTTTCGTTCGATAACTCTCAGGTTCTTTGCCATGAAAGCCAATCTTATAATCAATCTTCCATTTTTCATTCCCAACATTCATTAATTTTAATGTGGCATTTATATTTCCTTCCGCGGCTAATTCTTCTAATGACCTTTTTACTTTACGAAAAACTTCTTCAATCATATCGAAATATTCTTCTTTGGCTTCATCATGTTTTTTCTTTAACTGTTCAAGTTTGGCTTCTGTATCGCCGATTTCTGAGAGATGATTTTGCAATAGTCGTAAATGCATATTGTATTTTTCTTCAAGAGCAACCATATTTTCCTCACTTGGAAGGATTGGCTCCCCAGTATTACGAAGTTGTTTAATGGCGTTTTGTAAGCTCATGATTTGGGCATTATAATGATCTTCAGTTTCAAGAGACCCTAAAAAAGATGTATCATTTAGTTTTTGCATTTGGTTTTTAGAAAACTTAGATACGATCATATTAAATTCTGACTCAAGGTTTTCTATTGCTGTTGAAATAATAGAGATTGTTTGTAGGTTTTTCTTTTGTTTTTCTGAAAAGTTCTTTAATTTTTCATTTAATTCACCATGACGTCTAAAATTGTCTCTATATTGCTCAAGGACTGTTCCTTTTTCAGATTGGATTTTTTCAAGCTTATTTTGTAGTTCAAAAATATTGTTCTTTATGGATTTTAGTTCATGATTAGCTTTTGAAAGTTCACTTTCTTTATTTGGCAATAATATTCGCATCTCTTGATCAGTAATAGCCTGTTTTTTGCCCTCAATCCTCAATGCCAATTGTTCTTCTATTTTTCTCTCTGACACTAAATTTTGGGAAATATCCTTTAGTTCCACTTGTAATTGTTTAAGCTGAAGAAGATAGGATTGCCTACCACAATATATTCCCTTTGGCTGGATTGAGCGACCTCCACGAGAGACTACTTGATATGGAGTCGGAGAATGGAGGAGAGCACTATAGCCTTGTTGAACCCAATTCCATGCAGATTCAATGTTTTCAGCCATCATGAAATTTTTAAATCTTTCTAGATACCCTGTAATTCTATCGTCTAAAACCTCAATTTTAGTTAAGATTGATTTATTAGTAAATGACAGCGCAGTTGGTTTAAATGGTGAAATCCAATATGGGTAGCCGATTTCTTGTGCGATTTTCATCGTTTCCACAATAGAATGTTGATCAACGGTAATCGTAAATCTTTCATTACCTAGTAATGCCTCTATTGCCTGACGCCAATTATTGTCTGTAATCTCAATCTGCTCTGCTAGTATAAGATGGTTCAATTTATGCTCTTTTAATTTGTCGATCATTTTACTAACGATTGAAGGATACATTGAGCTATTAGTCTTTTGAATGTGCTTAATGTTAGCAGTTATCTCTTTTTGACTGTTCTCAAGCGTTTGTCCGGCGGTAATTTGTTTTTTATAAAGATTAGTTGTTTCATTTAATTCACGATTTAGTTTTTCTATGGAAAGGGGTTCAATGGACTTATATTTATTAACAAAGGTATCCATTTCAAGGACAGTTGCTTCCAGCTTCGTCTTCTTTCCAATTAAGTCATTAATTTGAATATGTGTTTCAGAAACCTGTCCTTCTAAGTCAGTGAGTAGACTTTCACTTTTCTTAATTTCATTGTTTGTTTGTAATAATTCAGCATTGGTTTGTGTAATGTTTACTGAGTACTGACTTTCTTTATCTTTAAGCTTTTTCATCTCTAATTCTTTAATCTGTTGAGCATCTTTCGTATTTTTAGCTTTTGCCAAAGGTTGCTTGAAGAGATACTCCTCTAGCTGCTGTTCATTTATTTTAATTTGTTTTATTCGATCGATCTTTTGTTTCACGTGTTGAATAATTAGTTCCTCTTGCTGTTTTTGTTTTCCAATCTCTTGATATTGCTGGTAAAGCTTTTCTAGATGTATCTGGATTTCAGCAAACTTTTCAATTCTTTCTTGCTCCCCGCATATTTTAAGCAAGTAATCTGCGAGTTCCTCTTCGTTAAAGTTTAAAATACTTTCAGTATTTCCTTGGTGGAAGCTGAATACATGGGCTAAAGTTTTAGACATCCCAACTAGTTCCATTTGGTCTAAGTACTTGCCAACCTCAAGCCAATGAAGATTCAGCCCTAAATGCTTATCTAAATCAAAAATTCCATCAAAGATGATATATTCTCTTTTTATTTGATTATCATTTGTAAGTCGACACACAACTGTTACATCATCCTTAAATTTACCGATATTTTGAAATGGACGTTTTTGAAAATCTGGATGGATGGTATTATCGTAGCGTCCAAGTATGTAAATAAAATCAACATGTTCGCGTTCAAAAAAAGTCTTAAGGGTATGTCCATTATCAAATTTAGTTGCACCAAACAGTACACGAAACATGTTTAGGAAGGTAGTCTTTCCTGAACCATTTTCCCCGTTTGCGATAGTGATTCCAGGGTGAATTAAAATCTCCTGCCGGGGAAGGTAAGAAAATCCCTCTGCTTCAATCGATATAAGCCGTAGTGGTGGGAATTTGTGTTTTCTAGATAGCTGATTCATAGTCAGATTCCTCCTCTGTTCCTTCATCTTCTTTTAAGAATAGATCTTTTACCGCTCGATGCTGTTCCTCATTCTCGTTTACTAAAAACTCAATTATTTTCCCTTTTATTTTTTCATACATAGTTATTGAATCAAGAGCAGTGGTTAAACGAGGACCAGCCTTATAGGCACCTTCGCCTCTAACGGTTTCAATAAAACCCAACTGTTTAAGTGTGGTAAGGATACGTCTTAAGTTTGATTTACTTCCGAGTTGATTTTTATAGTTTTCAAAAAGCTGCTCTTCACTTATTGTTATTTCTTCAATTTGTTTTTGCCGAAACTGCCGATCATATTTTGGGAGAATTAGTAAACACCATAATATTGTAATCATCGCTTTTGCAGATGTACTAAGATTCATGGAACCAAGCTCTTTTTCAAACGTGTGATTGAGATTATAAATTTCCTTTTTTATTCTGGCATCGTAATGATTAGAAATCGGGTCGTCAACAAATTCATAGCCAGTTTGGTTCAGAATGCTTATGACTTGATTACGGAGACGATAATCATAATGTAAAACAGAGAGTTCATCTCTTGGAACAGGCCTTGTTGTTAACATAGCGCAAATTTCTTCAGTACTATAATCATTAAAGTTAAATTTGTTCAATTTACTCCCTCCTTTGAATAACTGCTTCCGATAGTATTTTTAGTATTTTTCGGTTAAACGTTTTGGTGTTAATGGATGTGTGCATTTCAAACGGGGATGATGGCCGATTGCTTAGATAATTTACTGAAGCAAGAAACATAAAGATTTCCTTTTGTGAATGGAATTGAAAAAGAAATTCTTCTAGATTTAGGTTACTTTTCTCGGATAATGAATCTTTAAGATAATCCATCGTTTTTTCAATATAGCTAGGCTCTATATTTTTTGGGTCCTCATACTTTCCATAAACTCTAGGGCTAATTTGTCTAGAGGAGCGTAGTCTTTTTAAGTTTAGAAATTCCTCAAAAGCAGTAATTATTCCATCAGGATCGATCCATTTTGTATGAGATGGGGTATAGTGATTATCTTCTAACATTTTGGCTAAAGTATCGAAAGAAGCTTGATATAAGTAACGATCTACATCTTCTTTTGTAAAAACACCATTTCCTATAGAAGCAAGTTGTAAAAGAGCCTTTTTACGATATTCAAATAGGCTCGTAATTCTTAATTCAAAGTTAAGAAGGGATTGAATTGAATTTTTATCTTCTTCTGTAATGTCCAGGTTGTTTTTACGTTTATATTGATTAATTTCTTTAAATCTTTTTATAAAATCTCCGATATTTCCTAGAAACTTATCTGTTTTCTGAAGCGCATCTTTAATCCGAGCCTCATTTTTGGAAATAAGCGCAGCCTCAATCTCTTCAATACTTCTCATAATGGCATGTATGGATTGATTACGAAGAAACTCGAGGGATGTCAGTCCTAGTTTCATTTGTTCCGCTGCTTCTAACATATCCTTTAAGGCATGCTGAAAGGCCATACTATCGAGCTCATCACCTTTGTACAAAAAAGGTAGAAATCTAGTAAATAGCATACCCGAATTAGAAAATCGGTACGTTAATGTCCCGTCCTGCCGGTTTAACCATCCACCATCTATTAAACTGTTGATTATGGAATCAAGTTGCTTCTTTGTATAATGTGGAAACATTGCCTCCATATCTGCCTTTGAAAAATTCCCACTCATCTGAGAACTGGATAATTGCATTATGAGATGCATTTTGTGTTCGAATAATTCTCTTGAACTAGTTAAGTGGCTCAACAATTGAAATAAATATGAGAAACCACTAATATACTCGATCTTCGGAAGTTCCTCTATCCGAGCTTCCTCCAATTTCCCCGCCTCCTCTTTTCCTCTATTAGTAGAATTATGGACGGGTTTAAGCGAAGGTATACCCTAAAATGATGTAGTAAGATATGAAAAAATAGAATGAGTGGATATTAAATGGTTATTGGGAATAAACAAACTGAAAAGGGTGTCTGCTTGTGAACAAATGAAACTTTCTTTATTGATACAATATAATTCCCTAATAATAATTAATTTATTAAGTTATTTATGTATAGAAAACTAATAATCGGAAATCGTAATTTTAGAGGAGGTGAGTATAAAATGAAGTTTAATGAATTTTTGATTATGATTCTTGTGTTATTAGTTGCTAGAAAATAAAAATTTCTTGTAGAAGTTTTTACAAGGGTTAATCGAAAAGATCTAATAGTAACTAGAAATAGGAATAAAATACAATGTCGAATCAATGAGCTTTAAATGAAGTTGACCTAATACTAGGGATTGAAAATAATAATTATTCAATTACTAAGTTTAAGTTTGACCCGTTTTAGGGGACTTTTTGGTTAATCTGTGAACAAGCAAAAAAATGGGAAGGATTCCCCATTTTTTTGTCGAAATCTAGGGTTAGCTTTTTAATAAAGGGGGGAATAATTTGAAATTAATCTGGGTTGAAAAAATAACTAATTCTTACTCAGACTGCTTAAAAGCATTTGGAATTGCAAGTATTTTAAAGTCAGTAATTAATAATCAACGTGAACAGATTTTTATAAGTGATTCAACTTCTCATTATTTAATTGAATTGCCCCATGGAGTCTTGGAAGATTGGGAAAAAATTGTGGAAGAATTAGAACCATTTTTTCCACTGCCTGTTTTAAAAAACGACGAAGAAGTTGATGGAAAAACTTCTGATGCATCCACTATTTATCTAAAAAAAGAAAAGGAAAGACGAGAGGTTTTTCAAATTTTTCAAAAAGATAATCAAGGAAATAAACAAAATAGTGAGGGGCCCCCTCCAGAGCATGACCACTACCATATTTATTCTCTTTATCAGGGGATGAAAGTAATAACCGCACATAATAAGATGGCTGAGACATTCCAGAGGGATCCTGAGTTACTGAAGGTTGTACTAGAATGGATATTCAGAGCCTGTACATCACCTTTAATTGATTCAGAGGAAAGAGTAAAAGTTTATAAGGAAATAGTCAAAAAATATGAACATGGAACGGGCAAAAAGGTCCCCTTGACATCTACTGTTAATGCTCTATCATTTTTTAATCCTATGCAAGCAAAGGGAGTTAATAATCAATCATCAGCTGGGATTAGTCCAAGTGGGGTAAAGAGCTTTGTACTTGATGAGTTTTTTAAAATGGTTGGGGTATTGCATTCATCTATAGGGAGATTGGTAAAAGTAGGAACTAGATCCTATGATTGCATGCTCCAAACTATAGAACCACAAGAGATTCAAGTTACGAATGTAAGTGCTATTGTGAAAAATATTAAAACAAAAATAAAGGCACCAAGCAGAACATATTTAGAGTTTTCAACTTTATCGTACACGATTTCAGAAATTCTCCGCTTTTTACTTAATAAACAATTAGATTTAAAACCGTCCCTAATTGAATATGCCCGTGGTTTGTATTGCACCTATTTTAAAGATTTAGGAAATGCAAAGGCAGTGATGAACCTGTCCTATTATCATTTACCATCATGGGTGAAATTTGGGAACCATGATGATGTAGGGGAATATAACGTATTATTTGATGACCTAATCTCAAAATGTGAAAAAATTAGACGGGATGAGAATTTACTACAGGATCTTGATCAACCGTTGAATCAGTTAGTTACATTTATTTCGTCCGGCCGATTAGAATCATTATTATTCTTTGTCCAGGAATATCATTTTAAAGTTTTTGCAAGTATTTATGAAAAAAAATATTGGCTAAAGTTAGAGCCTTTTTCAGTAAAGCAATTACAGGAGGTCATTATGAAGAGTAATCAGCCTTTCTCAAAAATAGTTAAGGATGATGGCTTTATTAATCTTTCTAGGGCTATCTTTTCGGCTACATTAGGCTTGCAATATCAGGATAAAAGTATTAGAAAATACCCTGTTCATTATGATTTACAACATAGACTAAAACAAAATGCTCCTTACGCTGAAAAGTTTATTGCCACGTTAACTGATTTTGCTTCAACATTTAATAATGAAAATGCAAGGGTGTTTGAATCCAATCGAGCAAGAGGGAATACCGGACCGACGAGGAAAAATATTACCGATAAAGACCTTGCCTCTGTCATTCAGCTAATTGATGAATATGGAAGTAATGTTGTAGGGAATTTATTAGTTGCTTTTGGCTATGCAAAAAAAGACAAAACAAATGAAGTTGAAACTGATAATACAGAATCCTATATTGAAGATTAGTGGAGGGATGTTAAATGTTAAAGGATATTTACTCAATCTCGATTTCAGGAGAGCTATCGCTTGATTTACATGCTCTTAATAACGAAAGAAGCGAAGGAAACCATACATTTACTAGACAGGTGACTGTCTTAAATAAAGAAGGGGAACTGACTTCAGTCAACGCTATTTCTGGTGATATGTTTAAGCATATTCAAGCAAAACATTTACATAGGATTAGCCTTGATGAAGGTTTAAATTTATGCAATGGTTGTTTGAATTTTGATTCGAACAGAATTGCTAGTGATAAAGAATTCACATCAAGCTATAAAAAAGAAACACCTGACGAAGAGGTTTTTAAATCGATTATTACCAGATGTGTGCTCGATGATATTGAAGGAATGATGGCCACTGCTAATAATAAAAATGTTGCCAGAAAATCAATCATAGAGTTTGGTTGGGTTGTCGGAAAGCCTGAAAAAACGCATACAGAAAGCTATTTCCATCTAAAAAAGGCTACAAACGCAAGTATTGTCGATGAGAACAAAGCAGAGAATTCAGGCCAAAATATTTTTTATCGTCCATTAAATACTGGTGTTTACGCTACTGTTATTCATATGGAAGCGGCTCGAATTGGTCTAAATGAAGCGTCACTTCATTATGATATTGATCAAGAAGAAAGAAAAAAACGATATGATGCATTATTAAAGAGTGTTCTCTACACGTTTCTGAAAACGGAAGGAGCAATGAGAGCTTCACAAGCACCTCATTTACAGGATTTTAAAGGTATGATCACAGTTAGTTATTCAACAATGCCAGCTCCATCCGTCAGCCCATTAAATGATGAATACAAAAATGAAATTGCTAATATCTCAGCAAATCTGAATGAACTTTCAAATGAAAAGCAAGTTGAGCTATTACCATTTGAAAGTATAAGTGAATTTACAAAAAATATTAGGGATCTAATGGAGTACAACCCAGGCTCAATTAAAAGAAGGTAGGTGTAAGTTTTGTACCTCACAACAAAATACATGCCTGTCTCTCTTTTTTCATTGCGGGAAAGCGACGCAACAAATGTCGTGGCAGCTACTTATTTACATCCTTCACCCTTTTGTATCAAAATGACCCTTGTTTCATTATATTTACAGTTATATGGGAAGGATGGAGTAGAAGAATGGGTTACCTTTTTAAAGGGATTACCAATATTTATAAGAGGTTCCTCAGAAATCGTTGTTAATAATACGATGATAAAAATACGAAAATTTAATGACAAAGCAAATAAGGCAGACAAAGATGCAGGAACTAATATTAATTCAACGGTTAGCTACAGAGAGTTTGCATTTCTAAATGATCCAATTGAGATTGCTTTTTATACAAATACGCAAAACTACGATAAATATGAACAAACCTTAAAATACTTACTACTGCACGTGAAGTATTTCGGTAATAGAGGTTCATTTTTTCAATGGAAGGAATTTAATGTGATTGATAGTGAGCAGTTGCCGTCGTGTTTTACGAAAAAGCTGGACCACTTTTTTGATATGACTCAGTTAGGCATTCTGAAAAAAATGGATGATTTTCACCAAGATATTACCTTTGAAAAATTAAACATTTTTTCTGATACTAAAAAGACTAATATCCGCTCCCAAAATATTTATGTCTTTCCTTATGAGAAAATGTATTCCGCACGTTCCTACACTTATTATAAGCAAAGAGGGTGAAGTATTGTTATTAACGGAAGAAAAAATAGACCTTGTGTTTAAAGAGATGTCTAAAAAACTGGATAGTAATAAACAAGGCTTCACCCCACTTGAGTTCCAAAAGCAAATTGTCCATGCTCATCTAAATGAAGGAAAGAATGTTATTTTACATGCTCCAACTGGTGCGGGCAAAACTCTTGCAGCATTAGCCCCATTTTATATCAGTAAAAATTTATCTGAAGATATCAGTTATCCCAATCAGACAATATATGTCTTGCCGATGAGGACGTTAGCACATAGTCTAGCTAAGGAAGCTAAAGAAATATCAGAATCGTGGAGGGTCACTACTCAGACAGGAGAACTGCAAGAAGATCCCTTTTTTATAAATGGTGATGTTATATTTACCACGATTGACCAAGCGTTGAGTGGTGCACTAACACTTCCTCTGTCTTTACCTGAACGATTAGCTAATATTAATGCTGGAGTATGGCCTGGCAATTACTTAATCTTTGATGAGTTCCATTTATTAGACCCAAAACGATCATTTCAAACAACGATTCACTTGCTGAAGCAGCTATGTGTAGAAATGCAACTAACTCGATTTACAATTATGACTGCTACCCTATCAAGGGAATTACGTGAAATATTAGCAAAAGAGTTGAATGCTGTACATATAGAGGTTTCAGAATCTGATTTGCCAAAAATAAAATCACAGTTTAATAAAAAACGGAAGGTAGTAACTCATTCAGCAAGGCTTAGTGCTGATGAAATTATAGAAAAACATAACGCTAAAACAATCGTAATTGTAAACCAAGTTGATCGGGCAAAAGCCTTATACAATGAAATTAAGAACAATACACTAATTGATACAGACTTGTTTCTTCTCCATTCACAATTACTATCTGATGAGAGAAAAAGCGTTGAAGGAAAATTAAAAGACTACTTTGGGAAAAACCGTAATAATAAAAACGCTATTTTGATAGCAACACAAGTAATTGAAGTTGGATTAGATATTACTTCAGATACTATGTTGACAGAAGTGTCCTCCGCCCAATCATTTCTTCAAAGGATTGGGCGAAATGCGAGATTTGAGAAAGAAGAAGGAGCGGTTCATGTTTATTCAATCAAAGATTATGAGAGTGATCGTCCATGGCTCCCATATGAAGAAGACGAAGTTTCAGATGCAGAGTCCTATTTACAAGCTCATAATAACACCTATTTTGATTATTTGACCTCCAATGCGATGATTAATGAATTATATGGCCAAAGGGATAAAGAGCTATGGGAGCAAATTAAGCTTAATCTTGGAAATCACTACAAAGTAATGGCCAAGGCTTATGAAGAGCATAAAAAGGGACTAGCTAGTGACCTAATAAGAAGTATTAAATCCGTTTCGATCTTAATACATGATAATCCACCAAATGACGAGGACATATATCTTTATGAGACCATTTCAATATCACTAGGAAAAATAAAAGGTTTTATTTCTCAGCTAATAAAATCTAGTATTGTATTCCAAGGGAAAATTCAAAAAGTTGTATACGAAAAAAAGAACCTTACCCTAAGGGATATTGAAGGCATAAAGGACGTCCAAACTCATGACCTTATCATCATTCACCCATCATTAGCAGCATATAGAGAGAACTCAGGTTTAGAATTGGGAACTCCTAGTGCGGATAAAACATATAGATTCCCTTTAAAAAATGATAAGAGTATTACGAAAAGATATGATTATAAAATGGATACGTTTCGGGAACATGTACAAGCCTGTCTAATGGCCTTTCAACAAATATGTTATCCGAAATCAATCCACACAATCAGCCGATTGGCAAAAGCTTTTAATATTGAAATGGAAGATATAGAAAGGATTATTCGGTTTGTCATTATTACTCATGATATAGGTAAACTAGCTAAAGAATGGCAAATTAAAGCAATGAATGTTCAATTATTGGCAGATCCCAATTTTAATCAAGAAACATTACTTGCACATATGGATAACCCAAGCAGAAAAAGAGCAAATCTCCCAGAACACTCTGTATTAGGAGCAGTAATTGCTAATTATCTGTTTAAAACAGAGGTAAAGTATAGAGAGTTTGAAATCCCCGTTTTAACAGCAATTGCCCATCATCATTCAGCAATTGTGGAAAGGTTTGAGTGGCATAAGCCATTTAAAGGAACAAGAGAACTGCTATTCATATTAGAAGAGAATGGCTGGTTGTTCTCCATAGAAGAGATGTTAAACTCCCTTAAGTTTGCAGAGGAGAAAAAAGTGAAAAAAAGTTGGAGTGATCAATGGAGTTACTGGCATGTTGACCATAAACAATATTGGTTGTATTTATTTTTAGTCCGACAGTTGAGAATTAGTGACCAAAAGTCTTTTGAGTTCATCGATGACATAAGAAAGCAAAAAGCTACTATAGGAGACAAAAATGGATAATGTGGCAATCACGGATTTTTTAAAAGAGTTAAAATTAATTCAATTAAAGGCTTATTATCAAGCCGGAAATAATAGTGTTCATCTTCCTTCCTATCAAGGGTCAACATTTCGAGGAGTGTTTGGACATGTTTTTAAGAAAATAGCATGTATGTGTCCAAAACAAAATAAACATCATGAAAATTGTCCTTATGCATATATTTTTGAAACTAGTCCCCAAAAAGATGTTAGTGGGGTGATAAGTAGTGAAGATATACCGAGGCCATTTATTATAAGTTCAGATACAAAACAACATTACTCTCCAGGTGAAAGGTTTGCCATTAATGTAACATTATTTGGTAATGCGGTTGGGTATATCGAATATTTTATATATGTCCTTTTCCATATGGGGAATATGGGATTTGGGAAAGGCAATCAACAAGCAGAGTTACGACAAGTTTTTTTGGTCGATGAAAATGGGGATTATCAAAATCAAATATTTCAAAAACAAAAAATTACGAACGTTGACTTTGTATTAAACGGTGGAAATTTCTTAGAAGATAAGAAAAATAAATCAAATGTTCAATTATATTTTGTAACGCCTGCCCGTATTAAATACCAAGGTCATTACATCGACACCCCAGATTTCCATAAAATTTTCCGTTCAGCAGTCCGCCGAATAACCTCTCTACTGTATTATCATCACAAGCAACAACAGCTTGATATTGATTTTAAAGAACTATTTAAAAAAGCAGAAAAGGTAAAACTGGTTCATTCAGATGTTTCGTGGTATGACTGGGAGCGCTACTCCAACCGGCAAAAGGAACGGATGAAATTAGGGGGGATTGTGGGAAAGGCAACATATGAAGGAGATTTAGAACCATTTATTCCATGGCTGCAGCTAGCTGAATGGACACATATCGGAAAAAATACTACCTTTGGATTAGGGAAAATTAGAGTAGTTTTTGATTAAAAAGTTGTTATTGCCCAAATAGGGCTTTTTTTGGCGCCTGAGTTTTGTTTAATTTGTTTATAATGATACTTAGGAGGTGTCATAAATGATTGAACAAAGAAAAGATGAAATTTTCGAAGTTGTAAATGATTTAGAGAAGGTTTTAGATAATCTACGTGATGCTTCAATCAGTTTACCAATCCAAAGAGCGATAGATGTGTTGAGAAGAGCTATGACTGTACAAGTCGGTGATAAACAAATAACTTTCTTTTCAGATGATACAGTCGAATTTAAACAATATATTGAACCTTCAATAAACTCAGAAAAAGTAGATGAACAAAATTATGTAGATACAAAAACAGTAGCTGATTACTATGGTGTTACACCTGAAACAGTGAGAAATTGGATTAAACAAAACATTATATCAGGTCACCAAATAGGTGGACCACGTGGTAGATTTATGATTCCAAAAGAAGAGTTTGAATTTTTGAAAGCCAAAAAAGAGTATAAAAATGAAGAAACTGAAGTGATTATGAAAGAGTTGCTGGGTGATGATTATACTGAAGATTGGGAGAGTGAAGTAGAAGAATAAAGGAGGAGCATACAATGATTGTTGTTGCACGGTATACGAATTTTGTTGCTCCTAGATTTATTCATAAAAGTAAAAGAAACCATGAAGTAAACTTGCTCGATCGAATGCTCTTCCTTCAATCGCAGGGTTTAATGAAAATATCTCTGCACAAAGCTGTTCAAGCAGAAATATATTCGATTCTAAGAGTTGGGAGGATTAGGGTGAAAGGTCCAGTGGGGAAAAGGATAGCGAAAGAATTTCCTCATCATGTTATCATGCACTTTGTTCATAAATATTTTGACCTTTTTGATATTGAATATATGGACTCGCTAAAAAGTATTAATTTTACTGATAAGGAAACATACAAAAATTTGTTATCTCAAGAAATTGAATATCATTTAGGTATGAAAAATCAATCAATCTAGAGAATATTTTGCCAATAGGGGATTGGTAATTGAAAAATTAAAGGATCCTTATGATTTTCATATAATGGTAGCTGCAATACAGGATTCGGCAGATTATTTGGTTACCAATAATATAGAGGATTTTCCTAACCCATTGGGAAAATGTCAAGTTGTCTCATCAACTGAGGTTTCTTTGATTTTACCAATATACCCATAAATAAATTTTGAATTTAAAAAAGCCAATTAAATGGCTTATTTTTTTTGCCTTATTTGGAGATAACTAGATTAACAATACCAGGGAGGAAGAAAAATGCTAAAGGAACTTATTATTGATGAATACGGCATAAATCTTCATAAGGTTAGTGAACGACTAGTGATAAAGAAACAAGGAAAGGTGGTAGAAGAGCATGCAATTAAAGAATTACAAGATTTAGTGATTGGAAATAAGTGTGGAATGTTTTCTATAAGTCTTTTACAAGAGTTAATTAAAAATGGGGCACAAGTTCATTTTGTAGACTTTAAAGAAGAGCCGTTTAGTACCTTATATACTCCGGCACATCATGGATCTGTCAAAGCACGCCGAGAGCAGTTAAGGGGTTATCATGATGAAAGAGGTATTGAACTGTCTAAGGAAATTTTAACGGCGAAAATACAGAATCAAATTAACACGCTAAAATACTTTTTGAAAAGTCGTAAGGAACTCCCGATGGCAGATGAATTAAGAGATCAAACTGAAGCTATGAAAATGTATATTCGAAAAATTAGAGAGGTAGAAGGGACATCCATTGAAAATGTCCGAAGTGAAATTATTTCCCTAGAAGCGCATGCGGCTAAACGATATTGGAAGGGAGTAAAAATAATTTTAACTGAAAAAGGTATTGAGTTTCAAGGACGTGGCTGGCATTTACAAGATCCAGTCAATATGATGCTAAATTACGGATACGCTATATTACGGACTCGTGTTACATCTGCCATTATACGAGCAGGACTTGAAACCTATGCAGGTTTTTTCCATGTAGACCGTTCCGGACGTATTTCATTTGTATTGGATGTAATGGAAATTTTTCGCCCTTCTATTGTTGATCGTCCAATAATCTCCTTAATAACAAGGGGACATAAACCAAAGACTGAGGAGAAAGAAGATGGTTCTGTTTTTCTCGATAATCGAACTTTAAAACTACTAAGAGAATATTTACATGAAAGATTGGAAGCAAAAGAAGAATTTAAAGGCAATGATTATCATCTTCGAACCATTGTTCAGTTACAGGCAAGAGAGATTGCCACCTATTTTAGGGAAGGGAAAAAATTCAAAGGATATATATCGAGGTGGTAAAAATATGAAGGTGCTTTTAATCTATGATATTACTGAAGATAAACTACGTACTAAAACGGCTAATATGTGCAAGGATTATGGTCTTTTTCGAGTACAATATAGTGCTTTTTTTGGTGAAATTAGCAAGAACCTTCACGGAGAATTAGTCCGCCGATTAAAGCATTTGCTTAAAGATAGTGGAAGAAGTGTATTTTGCAAGAAAAAAGTACATAAAAATGCAATAAAAAATGCAGAAGCTTGCCAGCCTTATTTAAAGTGATTATGATTGACGGGATAGTGCG
>NZ_JAUSTU010000025.1:0-47696 GCF_030813005.1 Anoxybacillus andreesenii | reverse complement strand
AATATATATCGTCAACGAAAATGACGGTTAAAAATTAAAAAAATCACCGCCATTGTCGGTTCCGAAACTACCGACAAACAGGGTGATTAATAACAAAGACGAAGCATGCAGCCTTCAAATGGGGATTCCCGTTGCTTTCTGTCATAGAAATAGGCTTCATTGCTTATATCCTTTGGTTTTTGTCATAAATGCTTCGAAATCCGATAAGCTTTAATAACCCCTAACAAACATCCGAGAATATGGCAGAAAAGAAGGTGGTAGCTTGGACGATCAAATGGCGATGCTTCTAGCTATAGTGGAAACGGGTGGGCTCTTAGCCCCGATTGCATTCATCCTATTACATTTTTTTCGGCAATTTTTCTTTATTCCTGTTGCAGTCATCTGTGTCGCTGGAGGGGTTCTCTTCGGCACAGTGGCAGGCACCATCTATTCAATTGTCGGGTTACTGTTAAGCAGCTTGCTCTTCTATTTCTTAATTAATCGCATGCCAAAAACTCATACCAAACTGTCCTTGATCAAGAAAAAATGGTTTGGCGAATATCGCAATCTGACAACAAGCCAAGTAGCGGTTTTGCGCCTTATTCCATTTATCCACTACCAATTACTTAGCTTTTGTTTACTGGAACGATACCGTAGCTTGAAGGATTACATGAGAGCATCCTTTTTTACAAATCTTCCACTAGCATTCTTCTATACCATCTTCGGTGAGTTTATTAGCCGTTTCACTCCAACGTTGATAATCATCATTATCATTGCTATTTCGATTCTTACGTATACTCTTAGAGAAAAAATCACCGTTATTAGATGGCGTGAATTCTTCAAGGCGACTGTATAAATCATTTATGAAAGGGAGTGTCCAAAAGATAGGCAACAGGCCCATGGCGCCTATTTATAATGTTGATTCCTTGGTAGTCGGACCCGTTGATTTCCACACCAGGCACTTCGCTTTCCGCAGGCGGTATGGGGAGCCTAGGGAAAGCGAAGTGCTTTGCCGCCTGCGCTGGGGGTTCTACACGGACCCATCATCCCGTAGAGATTTTATATCGTCTTGGAGAAGGGTCTCACTTTAAAATAACTATTTAGTTTCTGTTAATTTATGATTTTCTATCCTTAAAACATGATCACACAATAGTTCAATATCTTCTTGATTATGACTTGTTAATAAAACGGTCTTTCTATTCATTTTATAACTTAATAGTAACTTTCTTATATTATCTACACTTTCTCTATCAAGAGCATTGAATGGTTCATCTAAAATTAACACTTCTTGTTTTTCCATTATCGCTTGAGCTATAGAGAGCTTTTGTTTCATTCCAAGGGAATAGTGCTTTACCTTCTGAGTGTTTTCAGGTTCTAGACCTACGATTTTCATCGCCTCTTTTATTTCCTCATCTGAAATAAGATTTTGAATAATTGCTAACGATTTTAAATTATCAAAACCAGTTTTGCTAGCGTTATAACCTGGACGGTCAATAATAATCCCGAAATTTTTAGGGAATTTATTTTTTGGTTCCAAGTAATCGGGGTGAATCACTATTTGTCCTTTGTCAGGTGGGATAAATCCACATATCATTTTAAAGAGTACAGACTTGCCTGAACCATTATTTCCAGTAATTCCATAGATTTTCCCTTTTTCAAACTGAATAGATACATCTATGAATATGGGATTACTTTTAAACGACTTACTTACATTTTTAAACTCTATTAATGCCACTCGATTTCCCTCCAATATTAAAATGAAACTCCTCTTTTTTTGAAAAGGTAATAAATAAGAAAGAACTCAATAATAAGATAAATCAGTAATACAACAGTAATTTGAAATATGACTAACTCTTTTGCGCTTAAATAGCCAAGACTATTTAAAGCAGATGGAAAGATTAGTTTATGATTCAAAATAGGTAAGCTTAGTACACTCAGTACTCCTAATGTGATTAGATTATACTCGCTTTTTTTCCAAATCCAAATGACAATAAAGGAAATAAGTACATAATTCAATAGTTGCAAGAGGCCATTTATAAAAAAATGATAAATAAGCAAAGATACTGAAATTCCAGGGACTATTGTTAAGGATAAGGTCAGGCCTTTTCCGCCAATTAAGCCAGCTACAACTGTTACACAAAGTAAAGAAATTAATAATAAGAATCCTACCCCCAGAGCAAATTTTAAAAAATTCAAAAACCATTTATATAGGCTTTGATAACGTATTAATTGGTAATAAATTCGTTCGTTTAAAACAATACTTAAATGGTTTTGAAACAAATAAGCGAATCCTAAGAAAACAATGCAATAATATAAAAAGGAAATGATAGAAAATCTCTGGCCAGTTAAGCCATAAAAACTAAGATATAGTAGGTCCCAAACAGATGAAAGTTGCGAACTCCCAGTCCCAAACACAGTGAATAGTATGCCGAAAAAGCAAAGAGCTAAATAAGCAACAATATTTTGATAGGTGTTTCTTACCATAGTTATTCCATCCTAATTCTCTATTTTTTAAATAGGTTTATTATTAAAAGACAAGATATAAAAATTATAAATAAGAATAAGAGTGGTAGATAAGCTGAATTGAGATCAGTAATACTATAATAAGTGAAAATATAATTAGAAATTTGAATCCAATCCCAATCATTAAACATTTTATAGGTAATGATTGTTAAGAAATAGATGCTACTTGCCAAAATTATTAGCGTACTGTTTTTTGGCCAAATTAAGTAGAATGTTGATATAACAACGTGAACGGTGATTAAAAAAGCAAAATACTGTATTATTTGCAGCAATACTGCAATATAAGGATGGATAAAGTATTGTTGCAATTCAAAAACCAGATAATTCATGCCAAAATCATTTGTAGCATACTCACTCCATGATAGTTGTAAGGGAGATGGTAAGGAAACTATTAGACTTACAAGCACCCAAATAAATAAGAATACAATTATAGGTGGTATAACTTTACCAACCATAAAGAAAATCCATCTTTTATAGCTGTGCAATCTAAGTAAAATCATATATTCCCCATTTTGCAGAATGGTTTTGCAGAATGAGATGAGGAAAATAGGAAATAAAAAATAAATAAATAGTAAAGGATTAACAAAAAATTCCAACATGAAATCCCATAGATTAATCGAAACTCCAAGTACACTTTGAACCCCCATCAGATTAGATTTCAATTTCCAAGTATAAAGAAAAAGGAAAAGAATCCATAAAGTCCATTGCCATTTTAAAAATTCTTGTATTATATTTTTTATCCTAGTCATATAAAATCATCCAATTGATTAATGTTTTTTCTTATGTGAAGAAATAAAAATAAGCTTAAACAACTCAATACTATAAATGGAACAATAGCCGTCCAAATGGGTTGTTGTATATAACTGTAAGGGAAGATAGAATCTATAAATCGAAATATTCGAAGATTACCCACACTCAATAAATAGCTGCCGATTAAATAAATTAATGTCGGAAAAGTCATAGCTATAAACTTGTTTGGAACCAAAACTAACAGTAGAAAACCAATTGAAGCATATATAGCAGCGTTTAGTCCCACCCAAAAGGAATATATTAGGCCGTAGGTAAAAGCTCCATATTCCAAAAGCTGTGTAAAAGTGTAACGTGTATAGGCATCTGTTTTAACTGTCATTTCATTTAAAAGGTATGCTTCGGGCTGTAAGTGAGCCAACCCTAGAGATGGGAAAATGTGAAAGCTTAGAATAAAAAGGAATAATATGAAGATAAAAAAGAAACTAAATGACAGTATAAAATTTGTTAAAAATTTCATAAAGAGCAATTTCTTTAACGGAATTCTTATACGTGTATAAACTAAAAAGCGATTTTTTAATTCCTCAGAAAAGGAAGGTAAATAAATTAGTGTAGCAACAATAGGGAAAAATAGTGCCACAACTTCCATCATAAAAGAAAAGACGTCTAATGAATCTCTGAATTCGTAGTTTTTTCTAGCCACTAAATAGTAGATTATGGGTAAACATATGACTACTAGCCAAATTAAAATAGTACTAAAGCGTAGTTTGTATTTAATTTCTCTTCCAATTGAATATTGTTTCATGAATAGCATCCTTTCTCTTTGTTCCTTTAAACGTCCGATCTAATTCTCTTTTTTACTATACCACTCTACCATTTTTATGTAAAACTTATTTTTATTGTAAAATATGTGAGATTATGTAATAATTTAATTGTACCTAAAATATGGAAAGGAGAATTTATATGAAAAAAAGTTTGGTAGCTGGTGCTTTAAGTCTAGGACTATTAATATCAGGGGCCATTGTTACACAAGCTGGAACTTCCTGGCAATATAACATAAGTGTTTATGTTCCATCTCATAGTAAAACTGGTGGTGAAACTAAAGATCAAACAAAAGCAACAAGTGGCGCTAAGGCTGGTTTAGCTCTACATGCAACTCAAGGTGTTAAATTAGATGTTCGCACTAAAGGTTCCGACGGTAACGGTACCTGGAAAAGAGATGTATATGGTGGAAATGTGTACGAGCTTCATAGCGTAACTACATCTGGAAATAATGAAAGATTAGAGTTTAGTAGTGATCTTTTTCAAGGCGACCCTGTACAAGCAATTCTTGATTGGAGAAGTAACTAATCATCAACGATCTATTACATAGGATTATTTAGATATTCTATGTCTATTAAATACTTATAAAACTCCTAACGATAAAACTTGCTATGCAATTTATTCGTTAGGAGTTTTATAATAGAACAAATTTGTAGAATTTTAATCGGTGAGAACCTGTTTTTGTCATAATTGGGGTTAAATCCGATAAGCTTTAATAGATGCGTACATCTTGAAAGACACAACTGTTAAGCAGCTTCTTATATCAAATGGAAGGAATTCTTCAAGGCAACCGCATGAAAAAAACGTTCGGGGAATCCGAACGTTTACTCTTTTTTAAACGGAGTATTGGCTTTGTAGTTTTTATTCATAAATTCATGAATGGGACTCTTCCAGTCAATCGCAGCATTTGGATAGCTGTCGAGCACCTTTTTTTCAATAAACTCGAAATCCTCGCGGACAAGCCCATTTAAATCTGCCACTTTATGAGGCCAAATAAATACATTTACCACTTCAAAGGCATTTGCTGTTGTCCCTAAATATTTTTCCCCTTCAAATAAAACCCCTTTATACGTAACTAGAAAGTTTCTTCGAACATTTTTATTATCTAAAAAGAAAAACCTTTTTTGCTCATGGGCGAGCTCAAGCTTCCGTTTGGGATTAAGTAAATATTTGACGGTGCTATAAATCAAAAAAATAATGAGTGCAAATAGAAGAAGACGAATTACCCACATCGTACACTAATCCCCCAATCCTTTTTCCTCATTTACGATTGATGAAAGAAAAAGTTTCATTTTCGGATCATTTATTTTTTGCCTTTTTTTCTATATGATAAACCTAGTTGAAAAAAAGTGGGGGAAATGGATGAAGCTGAAAGAAATGTTTGAGATGCAAAGAGGTTTGGACCAACATATTGAAAAACAGCATGGATTGGAAAATGAAGATCTATTTGATCGAAAAATATTAGCCCTGCTGGTTGAGCTTGGCGAGCTAGCAAATGAAACGAGATGTTTTAAGTTTTGGAGCTTAAAGCCATCGTCTCCAGAGGATGTCGTTTTAGAGGAATTTGTCGATGGGGTTCATTTCATGCTTTCATTAGGGATTGAGTGTGACTTTGATAGGATTGCGGAAATTACAGGCAGGGAGTCTGACGGACTTTATGTGAACGAACAATTTTTAGCGGTATATGAGGCCGTTCATGCTTTTCGAGGGGAGCGTTCCGAGGAAAATTACAAGCGGATGTTCGGAAGCTATTTGTTGCTTGCAAGTCTATTAGGCTTTGAGGACGATGAGATTAAAGAGGCATACATTAAGAAAAATGAAGTAAATTATAAAAGGCAGCATGATGGCTACTAATTGAATTTTGCAACGATTCTTCGTTATAATGAATCCGAATACATATTAAGGGAGTCGAAATAATGACAAAATTAGATGAAACATTAATCATGTTAAAGGACTTAACCGATGCGAAGGGAATCCCCGGCAATGAGCGTGAGCCACGAGAGGTTATGAAAAAATACATAGAGCCCTACGCGGACGAAGTTACGACAGATGGCTTAGGAAGCTTAATTGCCAAAAAGGTTGGAAAAGAAGGCGGACCAAAAATCTTGGTGGCTGGTCATCTTGATGAGGTCGGCTTCATGGTCACACAAATTGATGAAAAAGGCTTCCTCCGTTTCCAAACAGTTGGTGGTTGGTGGTCTCAGGTCATGCTTGCTCAACGAGTGACGGTCGTTACAAGCAAGGGCGATATCACAGGAGTGATTGGCTCCAAACCACCACATATTTTATCGCCAGAAGCTCGCAAAAAGCCAGTTGAGATTAAGGATATGTTCATTGATATCGGTGCATGTAGCCGCGAGGAAGCTGCAGAGTGGGGCGTGAAGCCAGGGGATATGGTTGTTCCATATTTTGAATTCACGGTCATGAACAATGAAAAGATGCTGCTTGCGAAAGCATGGGATAACCGCATTGGCTGTGCGATTGCTATTGATGTGATGAAGCAGCTTAAGGGCGAGCAGCATGAGAATGTTGTCTACGGAGTCGGTACGATTCAAGAAGAGGTTGGCTTAAGAGGGGCAAGAACGGCTGCCCATGCGGTGAATCCTGATATTGGCTTCGGTGTTGACGTAGGGATTGCAGGGGATACGCCAGGAATTACGGAAAAAGAAGCGATGAGCAAAATGGGCAAAGGTCCGCAAATTCTTTTATATGATGCTTCCATGGTTTCTCATAAGGGCTTACGTGATTTTGTCACGGGAGTTGCAGATGAATTAAATATTCCATATCAATTTGATCTTGTACCTGGTGGTGGAACAGATGCTGGTTCCATTCATTTAGCCCATCATGGTGTTCCATCTCTTGCGATCACAATCGCTACCCGCTACATCCATTCACATGCTGCAATGCTGCATCGTGATGACTACGAGAATGCGGTTAAATTAATCGTAGAGGTCATTAAGAGACTTGACCAAGATACGGTTAATAAGATTACGTTTGAATAAGTGATGCGAGCCTCAGTTTTTTGACTGAGGTTTGTTTTTTTAGTAGGCTTGCAGAGAATGGTGCCCGTTGGTGTGGAGAAAAAGGTGTGTAGGTCATCAAAGTGGGGGAATGATGCCCATCATCTCAATAATCAATGAGAATGGGCATCATACTTAAATAAACGGATACAAAAAACTTATTTTAAGCCACTTTCCAATGTTTGAAGCATTTCCTTCCTATCTTCCTCAGAAGAGTTTTTCCATATTACCTCAAAAAGAACACCTAATCCAGGCAGCATCTTTTCTTCTCCGTTTTGAATAGCGTCAACAATGGTTTCTCGTAATTCAGTTTGCGAGTTGCCAGAAACGTTGTGAATAATCGCATTTCTTAAGTCAAAATTCATCAGGACACACTCCTTTTAAAATCACTTCGCTAATATGATTTTCCAGTTTTCGATGAATTATGCTTATAGAATTGAGAAGGTTATGCTAGATAAAGTATAATGAGGGAACGAAAAGAATTAGGAAAAGGAGCATTTATCGCTTTGAAATACATACAATCCGCCCAAAATCCGCAAATCAAGCAGTGGCGCAAGCTGTTAACGAAAAAGGAACGTGACAAAACAGGAACCTTCCTTGTAGAGGGATTTCACCTCGTCGAGGAAGCCCTGAAGGCAAATCAGCTTCTTCATTTGATTGTTAGTGAAGGAACGGAAATACCGCAGAGATGGGATTATGGCTCTACCCCAGTTACAACCGTCACTTCAGAGATTATTCGTGAGCTGAGTGATACCGAAACACCGCAGGGAGTTCTTGCAGTTTGTGAAGCAGTGCGAAAGGATTCAAAATTTGACGGTAAACAATTCTTATTGATTGATGCTGTCCAGGATCCCGGTAATCTTGGGACCATGATTCGAACAGCCGATGCCGCAGGAATGGATGGAGTGATTGTCGGTACCGGAAGTGTTGACACCTACAACCCAAAGGTCATTCGCTCGGCACAGGGTAGCCATTTTCATCTTCCGGTTATAAGAGGCGATCTTAAGGAATGGATTGAGAAATTAGGCGAGGAGGATATTCAAGTATATGGAACCTCCTTGGAAAACGGACATATATATACGGAAACTGAGCCACCAGGTGCGTTCGCTCTCATAGTCGGAAATGAAGGAAGCGGTGTGAATCCAGAATTGCTTCGGCTGACAGAAAGGAATCTCTATATCCCCATTTTCGGAAAAAGTGAATCACTGAATGTAGCCGTTGCTACAGGAATCCTTTTATACTACTTGAAAGGTTGAAACCATTGTGTTAATGTACTATAATGTACAGCAAAATACATACTTGAAAAACATTGACGGAGAAAAGTAGCTTACCCGCTCTATTTAGGGAGAAAATGCCTAAGACTGCAAGCATTTTTATAGAAAAAGTAAGTGAAGTTCACCTCCAGAGTTGGCATCGGGACCATTGAATGCAAGATTTCCGCATTTCGGTGTAAAGATGCATCGGCGCGAGCCGTTATCCAAATGAAGTGAGCCATTTTTATGGTTAATCTAGGGTGGTACCGCGAAATGAAACCTCGTCCCTTCTATTGGGATAGAGGTTTTTTTGTTTTTCCTCGGATAATTGCGAAAAAACCTATATATTATATTTGCGGAAATCCCATTAAATTTGCGAAACCCATATTAAAAGGAGGATATGAATCATGCAAGAACGATTAAAGGAGCTCCAGCAGGAAGCTCTACAAGCGGTTCAAAATGCGGCTGATTTGAAGGAACTCAATGATATCCGTGTATCTTATTTAGGGAAAAAGGGTCCAATTACAGAGGTTTTAAAAGGAATGGGCAAGCTCTCGGCGGAGGAGCGTCCGAAAATGGGGGCCCTTGCCAATGAGGTGAGAGACGCGATTTCTTCAAGCATTGAAGAAAAGCAAGTGACTTTGGAACAAGAAGCCGTTCAACAAAAGCTAGCTTCTGAGACGATTGATGTCACATTGCCTGGCCGTCCGATCAAGTCAGGAAACCACCATCCACTTACAAGTATCGTCGAAGAAATTGAGGATCTTTTTATTGGGATGGGCTATACCATAGCCGAAGGTCCTGAAGTGGAGCAGGATTATTATAACTTTGAAGCACTGAACCTGCCAAAGAGCCATCCAGCTCGTGATATGCAGGATTCCTTCTATATCACCGAAGAGATTTTAATGCGTACACAAACTTCACCGGTTCAGGCAAGAACGATGGAGAAGCATCATGGAAAAGGGCCTGTTAAAATCATTTGTCCTGGTAAAGTGTATAGACGTGACAATGATGATGCGACCCATTCTCATCAATTCATGCAAATTGAGGGGCTTGTCGTCGATGAAAATATCCGCATGAGTGATTTGAAGGGCACATTAGAGGTATTTGCGAAGAAATTATTTGGTGAGGACCGAGAAATTCGTCTACGTCCAAGCTTCTTCCCGTTCACAGAGCCTTCTGTAGAGGTGGACGTGTCTTGTTTTAAATGTGGAGGAAGTGGCTGCAATATTTGTAAAAAGACAGGCTGGATTGAAATACTAGGCGCTGGCATGGTCCATCCGAATGTGCTTGAAATGTCTGGCTTTGATTCAAAAAAATACTCTGGGTTTGCGTTTGGAATGGGAGTGGAGCGAATCGCGATGCTGAAATATGGTATTGAGGATATTCGACATTTCTATACAAATGATATCCGTTTCTTAAAACAATTTCATGTAAGTGAATAAATAGGAGGATAATGACATGTTCGTTTCATATAAATGGCTGCAGGAATATGTGGATCTTTCAGGGATCACTCCTGCCGAGCTTGCCGATAAAATTACAAAAAGCGGGATTGAGGTTGAAGGGGTAGAAACCTTAAACGAAGGATTAAAAGGGGTTGTCATCGGGCATGTGCTAGAAAGAGAGCAGCATCCGAATGCAGACAAGCTGAACAAATGTCTCGTTGATATTGGGGAAGAAGAGCCCGTTCAAATCATTTGTGGCGCTCCGAATGTTGATAAAGGACAAAAGGTCGCAGTGGCTACAGTCGGTGCCGTACTCCCTGGAAATTTCAAAATTAAAAAAGCGAAGCTTCGCGGCGAGGAATCGAACGGGATGATTTGTTCCCTGCAGGAATTGGGAATTGAAGCGAAGCTTGTCGCAAAAGAATTCTCGGAAGGAATCTTTGTCTTTCCAAATGATGTAACTGTTGGCGAGGACGCTCTTGAAAAACTAAACCGTGATGACCACATTCTTGAGCTTGGTCTAACGGCGAACCGCTCGGACTGCATGAGCATGCTTGGGGTTGCCTATGAGGTGGCGGCGATTCTAGACCGAGAAGTAAAGCTGCCTCATCCGCAGGTGAGCACTACCGCTGAAAAAGCAACAGATTATATTAAAGTAACCGTCGAAGCAAAGGAAGACAATCCCCTTTATGTGGCAAAGGTCATCAAAAATGTCAAAATTGCTCCATCTCCATTATGGATGCAAGGCAGATTAATGGCTGCAGGGATTCGCCCACATAACAATGTTGTCGATATTACGAACTACATTCTGCTTGAGTATGGTCAGCCGCTGCATGCTTTTGACTATGACGCCCTTGGTTCAAAGGAAATTCTCGTTCGCCGTGCCAAAAATGGCGAGAAAATTGTCACCCTTGATGACGCCGAAAGAACATTGACAGAGGAGCATCTTGTGATCACCAATGGCAGCGAGCCGGTCGCACTTGCCGGCGTGATGGGTGGTGCCAATTCGGAGGTTCAAGCTGACACGACAACTGTCTTGCTGGAATCCGCTTATTTCAAAGGGGCAACGGTTAGGGCTGCTTCAAAGGATATGGGCTTACGAAGTGAAGCAAGTGCACGCTTTGAAAAGGGTGTCGATCCGAATCGAGTCCGTGCTGCAGCGGAAAGAGCAGCAGAACTTCTTGCCTTATATGCTGGCGGCGAGGTGTTAGAAGGAGCAGCTGAAGCAGATACGCTACAAGTCGAGCCTGCTGTTATTTCTATTACCCTTGAAAAAATCAATGGGGTCATTGGAACAGCAATCACTAAGGAAGAAGTGGAGAACATTTTCTCTCGCCTGCAATTTGACACGACAACGGACAATGAAACATTCACAGTCACTGTTCCAACACGTCGTGGTGACATTACCATTGAAGAGGATTTGATTGAGGAAGTAGCACGTCTTTACGGCTATGATCGAATTCCAACGACATTACCGATTGGTTCTTCAAAGCCTGGGTATTTAACGGATTATCAGAAAAAACGCCGGATCGTCCGCACCTTTTTAGAAGGAGCAGGACTGTATCAAGCGATTACGTATTCTCTAACAAATCCAACGAAAGCCACCCAATTTGCTCTTGAAACTCGGGAGCCAATTGAGCTATCGATGCCGATGAGCGAAGAGCATAGCCAACTCCGCTTAAGCATTCTTCCGCAGCTCTTAGATGTACTAAAATATAATCTGGCCCGTCAAAATGATCGTGTCGCTGTCTATGAAATGGGTGCGGTCTTCTTGGCCAATGGGTCGGAGGAGCTGCCACAGGAACGGGAGCATTTGGCAGGGGCAATCACAGGCTTATGGCATGAGCATGGTTGGCAGGGTGAAAAGAAGGCTGTTGATTTCTTTGTACTGAAAGGAATACTTGAAGGACTATTTGCCAAGCTTGGATTAGAAAATAAGGTGGAATACCGTCAAGCAACAATTGAGGGGATGCATCCAGGGCGAACGGCAGAAATCTTCCTGTCAGATAAGAAAATTGGTTTCATTGGTCAAGTTCATCCAACCATTCAAAAAGAGATGGATCTTAAGGAAACCTATGTATTTGAGCTTTCTTTAGAGACTCTATTGTCTGATGCTGTGGCTCCACTACAATATGAAGCGATCCCACGCTTCCCTTCGATCACAAGAGACATTGCATTAGTTGTGGATCAGGCAACTGTCGCTGGTGAACTTGAAAACATTATCGTCGAAGCTGGCGGGAAGCTACTCAAGGATGTTCACATCTTCGATTTATACGAAGGAGAACGCATGGAACCTGGAAAGAAATCCATCGCGTATTCATTGAAATATTTTGATCCTGAAAAAACGCTAACAGATGAAGAAGTGACAAAGGTTCACGAAAAAGTGTTGGCTGCTTTAGCTGAAAAAGCAGGAGCCGTTTTGAGAGGATAAAAAATTAGGGGACTCGGGCAGATGCGAGTCCCCATTTCATTTTTTGGCTGTGTTTATGTTAATTTTAGCCTTATACGTACGCGTGAACTGGTTTTATTCGGTACGAGTAACGTAGAGAATGCGTACGTATAAGGCGGTATTAGAACAAAGCTTATTTTTTTATCATTCTTCGAGCTTTCTCAGTATTGGCAAAATGATACTTAACAAAATGCGGCAGGACTGCTTCTCCTTTTTCCAAAATTAGCCTCGCCGCCGCTTTATCGACTGCAGGCCCTGCTCCTTTTGGCAGCGTGAACCCTGCCCTTGCAGATAGATGTTCAAAATGCCGGACAAAGGCATAGCGGGCAATGATGGAAGCAGCAGCAACTGCCAGATGAATCCCTTCCGCTTTTGTGCTAAAGTAGACATTCTCCCGATGAACGATGGATTGCCCCCTTAGATGCTGGTAATATACATTCTCTTTGGCAAACTCATCAATCAGGACAGCCTCGGGTTTTTCTGGAGCAATCTTTTCTAGCACATGCCCGATGGCTTGATTATGTAACAGTGCCTTCATTTTTCCCTGGGACATGCCCCTTTGCTGGAGCTGATTATATTTTTCATTGTGCAAGGTTAGTAAACTGTGAGGTACGATATCCTTGATTTGTTTAGCGATTTCAATAATTTTATCATCCTTTAAATTTTTGGAATCCTTGACTCCGAGCTCTTTCAAAAGGGGGAGCTGCTCCCTTTTTACATAAGCGGCAACAACGGTGATCGGACCAAAGTAGTCGCCCGTACCAACCTCATCTGAGCCTACTACAGACAAACTGCCAAAATTTGCAGGTAGATGTGTAGAGTTTTTAGGAGTGGGCAATGATGAAGATTTTTCAACAGGGCTTCCCCACTGCCCTGCTTCCTTTTCACTGTCAGCACCTTGAAAAAGGACTTTTCCAGATTTGTAGGCTGTGATCGTACAACCCTTGGTTTTTGCACAAAACACACTGCCTTGTGGGACTTTATCCGTTAGATTAGAGGTATAGTGTTTTTTCATAGATTCGATTTCATTCATACTGAGCTTCAATACGATTGGGCCCATACGATTCAACTCCGTTCGATTAAAAATTCGCGATTCTTTTAGTATGCCCTGTTTAGACATACTTAGACTTTTCACTATTAATAGGTTCATGTTATCATAGTGATTAGGATTCTACGAAATGGGGGCAATAGGCTTGTCAGATGCACAAAAAACACGCACAACTGTTGACATATATGGACAGCAATATATTATAGTGGGAACGGAAAGTTCAAGTCACGTACGACTTGTCGCTTCAATGGTTGATGAGAAAATGCGTGAAATCAGCTCCAAGAATCCTTCACTCGACACGAGCAAGCTGGCGGTCTTAACAGCGGTGAATGCTGTGAATGATTATCTCAAGCTTAAGGATCAGCTTGAGAAGCTCGAAGGTGAATTAAAAAGAGTAAAGGACTGAATCAGTCATGCTGAGTCTCGCAATATTTATAGTATTGATTTTTGGTTTTTTAATAGGTTTGAAAAGAGGTTTTATCCTCCAGCTTATCCACATTACCGGGTTCATTATCGCATTTATTGTTGCTTATATCTATTATGGTGACTTGGCCCCTAAGCTTACCTTGTGGATTCCTTATCCGAACTTTAGTACAGATTCTACCTTTCAATTATTGTTGGATAATGGTCATTTAGAAGCAGCCTATTATAACGCGATCTCGTTTGTGGGGATCTTTTTGGCTGTGAAAATTGCTATGCAAATCATTGGCAATATGCTTGATTTTGTAGCCAACCTTCCGATCCTAAAGACACTAAATGTTTGGGCCGGTGGAATTTTAGGCTTTTTGGAAGTGTATCTTGTTATATTTATCCTTCTCTACATAGCAGCGCTTTTACCAGTGGATGCCGTTCAAGATGCGCTAGGTGATTCCTTCTTAGCAAAAATGATCGTTGAGCATACTCCCTATTTTTCTAGTCAAATTAAGGAGCTTTGGATAGAGCATATCGCTTCGTGAACTTCTCTATTTAGGGAAGTTGTTTTTTTGTGAAGACTTTGTTCATGCTCAGTGCTGATATTAGCCATATGTGCATGGCGTGAACGGGTGTTGTTCGGTACGAACAACGTAGTGAACCCATGCACATATGGCAGTATCAAGATCAACTTAGAAATTTAACTGCGTCTTTGTAAAAAATAAAACCTTTTCCCCTGTAGTACGTATACAGAATAAGGTAACAATAATTTTAACGGACAGAGGATTGTTTGAAAAGGTGGGAGGTGATGGAGTTGGCGACCAATAAAAAGGAAGTTGTTCGTTTGCTAGAATCGATTGCAATCTATATGGAGCTTAAAGGTGAAAATCCTTTTAAAATCTCGGCCTTCCGTAAAGCAGCGAATTCTTTAGAAATGGATGAGCGCACATTGGAAGAGATAGAGAATTTCACAACCCTTCAAGGTGTTGGAAAAGGAACCGCTTCGGTGATCGAGGAATATATCCAAACAGGAGCATCCTCCGTGCTCGAGGAGCTCCAGAAGGAAGTGCCAAAGGGACTCATTCTTCTCCTGCAATTACCAGGACTTGGCGGGAAAAAGATTGCGAAGCTGCACAAAGAGCTGCAAATAGAAAATGTTGAGGATCTAAAGCAGGCTTGTCTTGACGGGCAAGTGAGGGAGTTAGCAGGGTTTGGGAAGAAGACGGAAGAAAAGATCCTTGCGGCGATAGATAGTGTCCGCAATAAACCCGATCGTCTTCCCCTCGCATACATGCTTCCTATTGCCATGCAGATCGAAGAGATTTTAGGTAAAATGACAGCTGTTGAAAGATTTTCAAGAGCAGGAAGTTTGCGCAGGGTGAAGGAAACGGTAAAGGATCTTGACTTTATTATTGCCACAAAAGAGCCAACCATCGTGAGAGAGCAACTGCTTCAGATTGAGGGAATTAAGGAGACGGTTGCCGCTGGGGATACGAAGGTCTCGGTCATTCTTGAATACTCTCATGATGTCTCGGTCGATTTTCGCCTTGTGAGACCCGAGGAATTTGCGACCACCCTTCATCACTTTACGGGCTCGAAGGAACATAATGTCCGCATGCGTCAGCTTGCTAAGGAACGTGGTGAGAAGATTAGCGAGTACGGAGTTGAAATAGTGGAGACGGGAAAAGTGCTGACCTTTGATACAGAGAAGGACTTTTACGCCTATTTTGGCCTGTCCTTCATTCCACCAGAAATGCGAGAGGATGGCAGTGAGGTCGAGAAATACTCCCCAGAGCTTGAGATCATCTCGATGGAGCATATGAAAGGGGACTTACATATGCATACGACCTGGAGTGATGGTGCCCATTCGATTGAAGAGATGGTGGAAGCCTGCAGAAGATTAGGCTATCAATACATGGCGATCACGGATCACTCCAAGTTTCTAAAGGTAGCGAACGGATTAACTGAGGAGCGACTTCTGAAACAAAGAGAAGAAATAAAGAGTCTGAATGAAAAATATGAGGACATCACGATTTTATCTGGGGTCGAAATGGACATCCTTCCCGATGGAACATTAGACTATGATGATGAGCTCTTAGCGGGGATGGACATTGTAATCGCCTCCATTCATTCTGGATTTTCACAGCCAAAGGAAAAAATAATGGAACGGCTGTCCAATGCAATGAAGAATCATCATGTGGATATTATCGCACATCCAACCGGCAGGAAAATTGGGATAAGAGAGGGCTATGCTGTAGATATTGACCTCTTGATTGAATTAGCCAAAGAGACAAACACGGCGCTAGAGCTAAATGCTAATCCGAACAGACTTGACCTTAATGCAGAATATGTACGCAAGGCGCAGGACGCTGGGGTGAAAATTGTGATCAATACAGATGCCCATAAAGTTGATACGCTGACCCAGATGCAATTGGGCGTTTCTACAGCTAAAAAAGGTTGGATTCAACGAGAAAATGTAATCAATGCCTGGAGTCTAGAAGAACTCCAACAGTTTTTACAAAAAAGATGAAAGAGATAAAGAATTTTTCTGCAAGGGCTCTTATTGTATGAGACATAAAAAAGCCTAAGGAATAGAGATAAGGAGGACTTCTCTCCATGCAGCAGCGAGTTTTGAAGATATTAGAATTTCATAAAGTGAAAGAACAGGTGCTTGAGCACGCTTCATCGACGCTCGGAGCACAGTTGGTTCGTGAGCTTATCCCTTCAACGAACTTAGAAGAAGTGATAAGAATGCAAGAAGAAACAGATGAAGCAACAAGCGTGATTCGAATCAAGGGAAATGTCCCTCTCGGTGGGATTTTTGATATAAAGCCACATATTAAGCGTGCGGATATTGGCGGGATGCTAAGTCCCCATGAACTGATGCAGGTGTCAAGCACGATCCATGCTAGTCGCATTATTCGCAGGTTTGTGGAGGATTTGATCGAAGAAGAACTACAGTACCCTCATCTATCTGAGCTCACCAGTCAAATTGTCGTATTATCGGAACTAGAGGAAGCCATCCGAATGGCGATCGATGAAAATGGTGCGGTCCTTGATAGTGCAAGTGACCTACTGCGCACATTACGCAACCAGCTTAGAACAAAGGAATCGAAAGTAAGGGAAAGACTTGAAAACATGATTCGGTCTTCCAATGCCCAAAAGATGCTCTCAGATGCGATCGTCACGATCCGCAATGATCGCTTTGTAATCCCAGTCAAACAGGAGTATCGGGGCCATTATGGCGGAATTATTCATGACCAAAGCTCCTCGGGTCAAACATTATTCATTGAGCCGCAATCTATTGTTGAGCTCAACAATGAGCTTCAGTCAATCCGAGTGAAGGAACAGCAGGAAATTGAGCGAATTTTGATGGAATTATCCGCACGAGTCGCAGAAAATAGCAGTGAGCTTTCCATCATTGTTGATGTCCTTGCGAAGATTGATTTCGTGTTTGCCAAAGCTCGTTATGGACAGAAAATCAAAGCGTCCAAGCCAAAGATGAATAATGAAGGAAGAATATCTTTATTTAAAGCAAGACATCCCTTAATTCCGATCGATGAAGTAGTCGCAAACGATATTTTCCTAGGTAAGGATTTTTCCACGATTGTCATAACTGGTCCAAATACAGGTGGAAAAACGGTTACGCTGAAAACCGTTGGTCTATGTACATTGATGGCACAGGCAGGCCTGCAAATTCCTGCTCTGGATGGCTCTGAGATGGCCGTCTTTTCCTCTGTATTTGCTGATATTGGGGACGAGCAATCGATTGAGCAGAGCTTAAGTACATTTTCCTCCCATATGGTCAATATCGTGGATATTTTGAACGAGGTTGATTTCGAAAGCTTGGTTCTTTTTGATGAGTTGGGGGCAGGAACCGATCCACAGGAGGGGGCAGCTCTCGCCATTTCTATCCTGGATGAAGTATACAAACGAGGAGCAAGAGTGATCGCAACGACTCATTATCCAGAATTAAAGGCTTACGGCTATAACCGAGAAGGTGTTGTCAATGCTAGTGTAGAATTTGATGTAGAAACATTAAGTCCTACCTATAAGCTCTTGATTGGAGTTCCCGGTCGAAGCAATGCCTTCGAAATTTCCAAGCGCCTCGGTTTAAATGAAAAAGTTATCTCGGCAGCTAAATCCCATGTGAGTGCAGATACGAACCAAGTGGAAGGGATGATTGCCGCCCTTGAAGAAAACAGATTGCAGGCGGAAAAAGAGCTGGAGGAAGCCCACGACTTACTAAAGAATGCAGAAAAGCTGCATCGGGATCTACAGAAGCAAATGGCAGAGTATTATGCTAAGAAGGATGAGCTTGTCGAAAAAGCAAAGGAAAAGGCAAAGCAAATTCTTATAAAGGCACAGTCAGAGGCGGAAGAGGTCATTCAGCAATTAAGAAGAATGCAGCTGGAAAAACAAGCGGAGATTAAGGAACATGAATTAATCGAGGCTAGGAAGCGTCTTGAGGAGGCGGTGCCTAAGACAAAGAAGAGCTCGAAAGCACTTAATCAAAGGGAGCAGAAGCATACCTTTAAGCCGGGGGATGAGGTTAAGGTATTAAGCTTCGATCAAAAGGGGCAGCTACTGGAGCGAGTTTCCGATCATGAGTGGCAAGTCCAAATTGGGATTTTAAAAATGAAGGTGAATGAACAGGATTTACAGTTTATTAAGAGTGAAAAGGTCGTAGAAGCAAGACCGCTAGCAACGGTTAGAGGAAAGGATTTTCATGTAAGTCTAGAGCTTGACCTGAGGGGAGAGCGCTTTGAGGATGCTCTTATCCGGGTGGAGAAATACATTGATGATGCCCTGCTAGCTGGCTACCCGAGGGTTTCCATTATTCACGGAAAAGGAACCGGCGCCTTACGACAAGGAGTACAAGAGTATTTACGAAATCATCGCTCCGTTAAAAGAATTCGTTTTGGTGATGCAGGAGAAGGGGGAACCGGCGTCACAATCGTAGAATTTAAGTAAGTTGTATTGTTTTTTTCAGAAGCAACCATCTTTAAGAAAAGTGCGATAAGTAAAGGCTAGGGAGAGTTTAGAATGAATCAATTCTGGGAGAATGATTATGTACAAACAGCTGCTTATTTTAGTATTGTAATCCTTTGCATGGTTTTGTTCTTGGCTGTTTTTGAACTGGTGACAAAATATCGAAATTGGGATGAAATCAAAAATGGAAATCTGGCAGTAGCTATGGCAACCGGTGGAAAAATCTTTGGAATCGCCAATGTTTTTCGCCATTCTATTTCTCAGCACGACACACTTTTTACGATGATCGGCTGGGGCGTCTATGGCTTCTTCTTATTATTGCTTGGGTACTTTATTTTTGAATTTTTCACTCCTAAGTTTAAAATAGATGAAGAGATTGGGAATGATAACCGAGCAGTTGGATTCATTTCGATGACGATCTCGATTGCATTATCCTATGTGATAGGGGCAAATATCTCATAAGGAGCGAGCATGAGTTGGAGAAACTGGCAAAAATTTTAATAGCACTCTGCGCCGGCTTTGTTATAGTTGGCATCATTTATTTGTTCTTTAAATAGGATGTTCTGAAACCGTCATGTTGGCGGTTTTTTCTATGTGGATTGATCATTGTCGGATGGTTGCCAAGGGCATGTTCAGCAGTCGCCTATGAATGCACAGGTACAGGGGACAGGATGAAAGTAATATTCTAATTGTCACAAAATGTTTACTATATTATAATTGGAGAAGAACAATTAGAATGTTCAAAAAATTGAACGAACAAGGGGGTATAAAGATGAATGAACAGAAGCCTTGGCTAGAGCTTTATCCTAAAGAAATTCCACACACGCTTGAATACTCCAAAGAACCTGTTCAAAATTATTTAAAGAAGACAGCAGAAGAATTTCCGAACAAGGTCGCCATTCACTTTATGGGGAAGGAGCTAACCTACAGGGAGGTATACGAGGATTCACTGAAATTTGCAGGATATTTACAGGGGTTAGGACTTGAAAAAGGGGATCGAGTAGCGATTATGCTACCGAACTGTCCGCAGGCTGTCATTAGTTATTATGGGATCCTGTTTGCAGGCGGAATTGTTGTTCAAACGAATCCACTCTATGTAGAGCGAGAATTAGAGTATCAAATGAAGGATTCTGGAGCGAAGATGATTGTTGCATTGGATATCCTCTATCCACGGGTAACGAAAGTGATGCCACAAACAGATTTACAGCATGTGATTGTAACCGCTATCAAGGACTTTCTACCATTCCCGAAAAATTTGATTTATCCATTTATCCAAAAAAAGCAGTACGGCTTCTCAGTAAATGTCAAGCATGAAGGAAATCAACATCTCTTTATAGAAATATTGAAGCAGCCGCAAAGGTCCTTAAAGGAATATGAATTTGATTTCGAGGAGGATTTAGCACTCCTACAATATACGGGGGGAACAACAGGATTTCCTAAAGGCGTCATGCTTACCCACAAAAATCTTGTTTCCAATGCCTCCATGTGTGAAGCTTGGCTATATAAGTGCAAAAAAGGTGAAGAGGTGGTCCTTGGATTTCTTCCATTTTTCCATGTTTATGGGATGACAACCGTCTTAATCCTGTCTGTTATGCAAGGCAACAAAATGGTGCTACTGCCGAAATTTGATATGGACACCGCCTTAAAGACGATTCAAAAACAGCGCCCAACGATTTTCCCTGGGGCTCCAACGATGTATATTGGCTTGTTGAATCACCCGGATCTCCATAAATATGATCTTTCATCAATTGATTCCTGTATTTCAGGCTCTGCTCCTCTGCCTGTGGAGGTCCAGCAAAAATTCGAAGAGGTCACCGGTGGTAAGCTTGTAGAAGGCTATGGATTAACAGAATCCTCTCCAGTTACTCATTCCAATTTTCTTTGGGATCGTCCAAGTGTAAAGGGAAGTATCGGGGTTCCTTGGCCGGATACCGATGCAGGGGTCTTTTCGATTGAAACAGGTGAGCCTCTTCCTGTCGGTGAGGTTGGAGAAATTTGTGTCAAAGGCCCTCAGGTGATGAAAGGGTACTGGAACCGTCCTGAAGAAACGGCTCAAACTCTTCGTGATGGTTGGCTACTTACGGGTGATTTGGGGTATATGGATGAAAAAGGTTATTTCTACGTTGTTGATCGTAAGAAGGATATGATTATTGCAGGAGGATACAATATATATCCGCGTGAAATTGAAGAGGTGCTGTATGAGCATCCAGATATCGTAGAAGTGGTCGCAGCTGGGGTACCTGATCCGTACCGAGGAGAAACAGTCAAGGCCTATGTGGTACTTAAAGAAGGCTCAACAGTAACAGAGAAAGAACTGAATGAGTTTGCACGCAAATCACTAGCTGCATACAAAGCTCCTAGATTGTATGAATTTAGAAAAGAGCTTCCAAAAACGGCAGTCGGAAAAATTTTGCGAAGAACATTAGTGGAAGAAGAGAAGAAAAAAATGCAGCAGGAGGAAGAAGAGAAAAAGGCATAGAGCTTGCCCAAAAAAATAATTCTCAAGCAGGACTTGAATTTTCTTGACATAAACTAAATGCACTACTATCATAAAATTATGAATGATGATTCATTCATAATTTTATTTTTTGTTGAAGTATTGATTCTTTCAGCTAGTTAGAAGAAACTAAGAAATAGATGGAACAACTAGGTTTCTTGAAGGGAGGGCATCGATTGAAGAAAAACAAACCTAAATACATGCAGATTATTGATGCGGCAGTTATTGTAATCGCTGAGAATGGCTACCATCAAGCCCAGGTCTCAAAAATTGCTAAGCAAGCAGGAGTTGCCGATGGTACCATATATTTATATTTCAAAAATAAAGAAGATATTCTGATCTCTCTTTTTCAAGAAAAAATGGGTAATTTCGTTGAAAAAATTGAAGAGGTTATAGCAGGAAAACAGTACGCAGCAGAGAAGTTATTAATGATGGTGGAAACTCATTTCAAAATACTATCAGAGGATCCACATTTAGCGATTGTCACTCAGCTGGAATTAAGACAATCGAACAAAGACCTCAGATTGAGAATTAATCATGTTCTAAAAGGTTATTTAAAGGTCATTGACCAAATCTTAACCGAGGGAATGGAAAATGGAGAATTCTCAAGTGAATTAAACATCCGTCTTGCCAGACAAATGATCTTTGGAACAATGGATGAAACGGCAACAACTTGGGTCATGAGCGATCAGAAATATGATCTTCAAGCGCTAGCAATACCTGTTCACAAGCTACTTCTGAACGGGTGCGGAACAAAATAAGATAAAACGGTGAAGAAGGGGGTACGAAAATGGAGTATTTAAAATGGTCATATGAAGATTTCGTTGCAACCATCAAAATTGACCGGCCACCAGCTAATGCCTTATCATCTGGGTTAATACAGGAACTTTCTTCTGTTCTGGATGAAATCAAGCCGAATGAAAAAATTCGCGTGATTTTAATCCATGGAGAGGGACGCTTTTTCTCTGCTGGTGCTGACATTAAGGAATTTACTTCTGTTCAATCCGAGGATGATTTTTCAAACCTTGGTACAAATGGTCAGAATCTCTTTGACCGGATGGAAAACTTTCCGAAGCCAATTATTGCAGCTATCCATGGGGCTGCTCTCGGCGGCGGATTAGAGCTTGCGATGGCGTGTCACTTCAGGCTCGTTACAGAAAACGCGAAGCTTGGGTTACCGGAGCTACAGCTAGGAATTATTCCTGGATTTGCAGGAACCCAACGTCTACCCCGTTATGTAGGGGTTGCAAGGGCAGCGGAAATGATGTTTACGAGTGATCCGATCACAGGCAAAGAAGCTGTCCAATACGGGTTAGCCAATCATGCATATACTGACGATGAGCTTTTAGAAAAAGCATATGACATGGCTAAAAAAATCGGCAAAAAGAGCCCGATTGCCATTGGCGCAGCTATTGAACTATTAAACTATTCGAAGACAAAGGAATTCTATACTGGTGTCAAAAGGGAAGCTGAGCTTTTTGGACAAGTGTTTATTACCGAAGATGCGAAGGAAGGAATTTCCGCCTTCATTGAGAAAAGGGAGCCTAAATTCACTGGTAAATGATTAATTTTCTTAATTTTAGAATTTGTTAGCGTTCACAAATTGAGTTTTGGAGCTTGCCTTGGTAAGACTCTTTAACATAATAATCTAATTACTTTTGAACATTATTAGGAGGGGAAACCATGAATATCTATGTACTAATGAAAAGAACTTTCGATACGGAAGAGAAGATTACGATTTCTGGTGGCCAAATCAATGAGGATGGAGCAGAGTTTATCATTAATCCTTATGATGAATATGCCGTTGAAGAGGCTATTCAAGTCCGTGATGCACATGGTGGAGAAGTTACCGTGGTTTCGGTTGGAAATGAAGAGGCGGAAAAACAGCTTCGCACAGCATTAGCAATGGGTGCTGACAAGGCCGTTCTGATCAATACGGAAGATGATTTAGATTACAGTGACCAATATACAACAGCTAAGATTCTAGCTGAATTCCTAAAAGATAAAGAAGCCGATTTGATCATTGGCGGAAATGTGGCTATTGATGGTGGTTCTGGGCAGGTTGGACCACGCGTAGCCGAGCTGCTTGGCATCCCATATGTAACGACGATAACAAAGCTAGAGATTAACGGGTCAGATGTAAAGGTTGTTCGTGATGTTGAAGGAGATTCAGAAGTAATCGAAACAAGCCTACCTCTACTTGTTACTGCTCAGCAGGGTCTAAATGAGCCTCGCTATCCTTCTCTACCAGGGATTATGAAGGCGAAGAAGAAGCCTCTTGATGAGTTAGAGCTTGATGATTTAGATCTTGATGAGGATGACGTTGAGGCAAAAACAAAAACGATCGAGATTTATTTACCAGCTCAAAAAGCAGCTGGAAGAGTGCTTGAGGGCGAGTTAACCGATCAGGTGAAGGAATTGGTAAGCTTACTTCACAACGAAGCTAAAGTAGTTTGATAACTCGAAATTAACCCTGATTAAGGATTACGTGAGAATTTCTGAAAATATCATACAGGAGGAGTCGAAATGGCTAGAAAAGTATTAGTATTAGGCGAAGTTCGTGATGGTTCATTACGTAACGTTTCATATGAAGCAATTGGTGCAGCTAAGACTGTAGCTGAAGGTGGAGAAGTAGTTGGAGTGCTTCTTGGTGCTTCAGTCTCTAATTTAGCGAATGACTTGATTCAATATGGTGCAGATCGAGTCGTTGTTGTAGAGGACGAAAAGCTTGAACAATATACCTCTGATGGATATGCTCAAGGCTTATTAGCTGTGATTGATTCAGAACAGCCAGAAGGCATTATTTTTGGACATACTTCATTAGGAAAGGATCTATCACCAAAGCTTGCTAGTAAGCTAGATTCTGGATTAATTTCGGATGTGACTGGAATTGAAGTGGCTGGAGGAAATATCGTCTTTACTCGCCCAATCTATTCCGGTAAAGCATTTGAAAAGAAAATTGTAACAGATGGAATCATCTTTGCAACGGTACGTCCAAATAATATCGCTCCTCTAGAAAAGGACGAATCAAGAACCGGCGATGTTACATCCCTTTCTGTAGAGATTAAAGACCTACGTACGATTATTAAGGAAGTCGTGCGTAAGGCGACAGAGGGTGTGGACCTTTCTGAAGCAAAGGTTGTCGTAGCTGGAGGCCGTGGTGTTAAGAGTGAAGAAGGCTTTGAGCCTTTAAAAGAGCTTGCCAACGTCCTTGGTGGAGCAGTCGGTGCATCTCGTGGAGCTTGTGATGCAGAGTACTGTGACTATTCACTACAAATTGGCCAAACAGGTAAGGTTGTTACACCAGACCTTTACATCGCTTGCGGTATTTCTGGAGCCATCCAACATTTAGCTGGAATGTCCAACTCAAAAGTAATTGTTGCCATCAACAAGGATCCGGAAGCTAACATCTTTAATGTAGCTGATTACGGCATTGTCGGAGACCTATTTGAGGTTGTTCCGATGCTAACTGAAGAATTCAAAAAATTAAAAGTAAATGCGTAATTAAAACGACGGGCGGTGTAAAAACCGCTCGTTCTATTTTTTGCATAGATGCTTGTATTAGGGGCAAATTACTTTCGAACAAATTATTAGCATCGTCACTTGAACGATGATATACTGACCTTAGTATTTAAATTATAGAAAAAAGGCTGTGCTGTGGAGTAGGCGACTTTCATGAAGCCGTGCATAGCAAGCATATTTAGGAGGTAATAGATTATGGCAATTATGAATGTAACTGACCAAAATTTTGATAAGGAAACGAGTACCGGTGTTGTACTAGCAGATTTCTGGGCACCATGGTGCGGACCATGTAAAATGATCGCTCCTGTCCTTGAAGAGCTTGATCAAGAGCTTGGAGATAAGCTAAGAATTGTGAAGCTTGATGTCGATGATAACCAAGAAACTGCTGCTAAATTTGGCGTGATGAGCATCCCAACATTACTTGTCTTCAAAGATGGAGAAGTAGTTGATAAAGTGGTTGGCTTCCAGCCAAAAGAAGCCCTTGCAGAACGCTTAAATTCTCATCTATAAGAATTTGCCCTAAAAAAATCTCCTGACGAATGTGGTCAGGAGATTTTTTTGATATAGTAATTACAGAAGTAAGAAGGGTGGGGGTGAAAAAACAATGAACGAAACGATAAAAAATAAACTCGCGTTACTCCCAGACCAGCCTGGCTGTTATCTCATGAAGGACCGGCAAGGAACGATTATCTATGTTGGCAAAGCCAAGATCCTAAAGAATAGAGTCCGCTCCTATTTTACAGGTTCTCACGATGGAAAAACGCAAAGACTTGTGGGTGAGATTGAGGATTTTGAGTACATTGTAACCTCCTCCAATATTGAGGCGCTTATCCTCGAGCTCAACTTAATTAAAAAGCATGACCCAAAATATAACGTTATGCTCAAGGATGATAAAACATACCCTTTTATCAAATTAACGACTGAGCGACATCCACGGCTGATTACAACACGAAAAGTAAAGAAGGATAAGGGGAAATATTTTGGACCCTACCCAAATGTGGGAGCTGCTAATGAAACGAAGAAGCTGTTAGACCGTATATACCCGCTTCGCAAATGCATGACCCTGCCCGATCGAGTATGCTTATATTACCATTTGGGGCAGTGTCTAGCTCCTTGTGTGAATGAAGTCTCTGAAGACACCTATAAGGATATGGTGGAGGAAATTACAAAATTTCTAAATGGCGGATACAAAGAGATCAAAAAAGAGCTTACCGAGAAGATGCACAAAGCGTCGGAAGACCTTGATTTTGAGCGGGCGATGGAATACCGAGACAAAATTGCTCATATTGAGTCGACGATGGAAAAACAGAAAATGACGACCACCGATTTTACCGATCGTGACGTATTTGGCTATGCTGTCGATAAAGGCTGGATGTGTGTGCAGGTCTTCTTTGTAAGACAAGGGAAGCTCATTGAGCGTGATGTTTCCATGTTTCCATTTTACAGCGAGCCAGAAGAGGAGTTCTTAACCTTCCTAGGACGTTTTTATGACAAGGAGAATCACTTCAAGCCAAAGGAAATCCTTTTACCTGAAAAAGTCGACGAATCCTTAGCCGAAGCGCTGTTAAATGTGAAAATGCTCAAACCAAAGCGAGGGCAAAAAAGGGATTTAGTTAAGCTTGCCGAAAAGAATGCAAAAATTGCATTGCAAGAAAAGTTCTCCCTCATCGAGCGAGATGAAGACCGAACGATCAAGGCTGTGGAACGATTGGGTAACCAGCTTGGCATTTATACACCTCACCGAATCGAAGCATTCGATAACTCTAATATCCAAGGGACCGATCCAGTATCTGCGCTCGTTGTTTTCATTGATGGCAAGCCAGCCAAAAGAGAATATCGTAAATACAAGATTAAGTCTGTGAAAGGTCCGGATGATTATGAATCGATGCGGGAGGTTGTTCGAAGGCGTTATTCCAGAGTATTAAAGGAAGGATTACCGCTTCCGGATCTGATTATGATTGATGGAGGAAAAGGGCATGTGGAGGCGGTTCGTGATATATTGGAGAATGAGCTCGGTCTGGATATTCCGCTGTCTGGATTAGTAAAGGACGAAAAACATCGAACCTCACAGCTTTTATTCGGCAATCCTCTCGAAGTGATTCCTCTCGGAAGGAACAGTCAGGAGTTTTATTTGCTGCAGCGCATTCAGGACGAGGTTCACCGCTTTGCGATTACGTTTCATCGGCAGTTGCGGGGTAAGACCGCCTTTCAATCCATTTTGGATGACATTCCAGGAATTGGGGAGAAACGCAAGAAGCAGCTGTTAAAGGAATTTGGCTCCGTGAAAAAAATGAAGGAAGCCTCGGTGGATCAATTTCGGGAGCTTGGAATCCCAATCCATACGGCAGAAGCATTGTTTAACAAATTGCAGGAATGACATTGTATTCCTGACGAGCCTATGCTATAATTTTTAAAACTTTATATCGTTATCACTTTAACGTAAGTAAGTGAAGGTAGAGGTGCGGACGCTAATAGTAGAGTCTTGGAGAAGGATGAGTTTCTGAGAAAAGACTTGAAAGGGGTGGACCGCCGAAGTGAAGAAAGTCTCATCCCTTTTTTTGCTGGTTCTGCATTGAATAAGTGCAGGATTGTCAAGACTAGATCGTCTTGGAGAGCTATCTAATGATGCGTTCGAAATTTTGATACTTTTTTCACGCAGCAATGGGATAGAATCTCATTGCTTTTTTTTGTGGAAATGCTCTTTTCAAACATTGTTGCTTATGAACAAAAGATAATTAGATAAGACGATGTTTTATGCAGTTTATCTGTAGAAATAACCGAGAAAAGTGCTGCTCATTCTATGCGTATCACACGCCTAGTATGAAACGGAATGGCCGGTATTAAGGACATTCCAGAACAACAATCCGTGCGAAAACAGTCTGTGGAAAAAATAGGTGGTAGCTATGCACACTGGTAATACTCTTAGTTAACTCATAATTGTCAATGAAAAAAGTATAGTAGAAAGAAGGGGGACTAAATGGCTTTAATCGTGCAAAAATTTGGTGGAACCTCTGTAGGTAGCCCAGAAAAAATTTTGAACGTTGCAAATAGGGTTATTGAAGAGAAAGCACGTGGAAACGATGTGGTGGTTGTCGTATCTGCCATGGGAAAAACAACCGATGAGCTCGTTTCTTTGGCAGAAAGAATCACTTCTAAACCGAGCAAAAGAGAAATGGATATGCTGCTTACAACAGGAGAGCAGGTTACAATATCGTTATTAACAATGGCACTACTGGAAAAGGGCTATCCAGCGATCTCCTTAACGGGCTGGCAAGCTGGAATGGAAACAGAAGCGATCTTCGGAAATGCACGTATCATGGATATTCACACAAATCGAATAGCAAACGAGTTAAAGGAAGGAAAAATTGTCGTAGTTGCTGGCTTTCAAGGTGCAACAAAGGACGGAGAGATTACGACCTTGGGAAGAGGAGGCTCGGATACTACGGCAGTCGCACTTGCCGCAGGACTGAAGGCAGAAAAATGTGATATTTACACAGATGTTACTGGTGTATATACAACGGATCCTCGCTATGTAAAGACAGCAAGAAAATTATTATCCATCTCCTATGATGAGATGCTTGAGCTTGCCAATCTCGGAGCTGGGGTTATCCATCCAAGGGCGGTTGAATTTGCAAAGAACTATCAAATTCCATTGGAAGTACGTTCGAGTATGGAAGCCGAATCGGGAACGATCATTGAGGAGGAAGGAAGAATGGAACAGAATCTAGTCGTAAGAGGGATCGCTTTTGAGGACAACATCACAAGAGTGACCGTATTAGGATTGAAAAATCAGCGAGCAAGCCTGTCAACCATTTTTACGACGCTTGCGAACAATCATTTGAATGTGGATATTATCATCCAAAGCAGGACCGATAGAGATACAACAGACTTATCTTTTTCTATTCATTCCAAGGATTTAAACGACACATTAAAGGTATTAAAGGATAATAAGGAATTACTATATTTTGATAATGTTCAATATGAATCCAATTTGGCGAAGGTGTCTATCGTTGGTTCTGGAATGGTATCCAATCCTGGAGTAGCTGCCCAAATGTTTGAAGTATTGGCAGAGCAAAATATTGATGTGAAAATGGTGAGTACGTCAGAAATCAAGGTTTCGACGGTTGTCGATGAAGGGGAAATGGTAAAGGCAGTTGAAGCCTTGCATGATGCATTTGAATTAGCGGGCATGCCGGTAAAATCATAAAACAAAGAAGCCAAAAAGCAATGATGCTTTTTGGCTCATTACATATCTATTTATAATAATGATTATAGAAGGTATTTTACTCAACGGGATCCTTTTTATCCCATTTTACTGTAAAGTCAATCTTTCGAGCACGTTTTTTCGGATGCTCGTAGCACTCAGCCACAACATTCCTTTGATTTTCGATCTGTTGTGCTAAGAAACCTGCTTCAAGCTGGAAGGTGGTAGTGCTATCTTTTTTACTCAGCCTTTCTGAAATGACTGAACTAGAGAGCTCAGCTTGTATTTCATTTTTTGATTCGTCTTTGATGGTTAATGAACCCCAGCCTGCCTTTGCAAAAAAATCAATGACTTCATCGAGATTTTGCAAAGGGAATTTGCGTGCCAGATCTTTTCCTGCCCAATAAAGGATGGAGGAAGTTTCTTTTCCAAGGATGCTTGGAAGAACCACTTCTCGTAACAATTCATATCCAAAGGCAGGAATGGTATCAGGCTCTATAAGAGTCATTTCAGATGCGTGTAATTCAGTCAATGTTCTCCCCTCTTTCTATGATTCTATTATATACAATATGTACAATTATACGCACAAAATAAGAAAAAAGAAGGAGTATTCATAAAGAAAAAATTGCTATTTCACAATATTTTTATATTTACGTAATTATCTTGTCTATGTTGTAAATCTCTTTTTTTATAATGTCAAAAAATTTTGTTTATATAGGAAACTTTGTGTATACGTTTTCTTGACGCTCTTCCTACTTGGGAGTAAAATGGACATGTCACATAATTGTAAAAAAGTGTCGAACGTTTTTTTACAATTTATCAAATAACATTCCTTAAAAGGGGAATATAGGAGAATGACCGCTTAAAAAGTCTTTAAATTTCAAAGGGGGTAAATTCATGGCGGGTAATCGAGAGTTTTTTAATCGGAGATTGCATTCGTTGCTTGGGGTCATTCCGGTTGGTCTGTTCTTAATGCAACACCTTGTAGTCAATCATTTTGCTACAGGGGGAGAGGATTCTTTTAACAAAGCAGCAAAATTTATGGATTCTCTACCATTTAAAAGTTTCCTAGAAATTTTTATTATTTTCTTACCATTATTGTTTCATGCTATTTACGGAATCTATATTGCCTTTACAGCAAAAAATAATGTAACGAGATATGGCTTTTTCCGCAACTGGATGTTCTTACTTCAGCGCGTAACAGGGATTATCACATTAATTTTTGTTACATGGCATGTTTGGGAAACTAGGGTTGCTGCTGCTTTTGGAGCAGAGGTTAACTTTCAAATGATGGAAAATATTTTATCAAATCCGTTTATGCTTGCGTTCTACATAATCGGAGTTATTTCGACAATTTTCCACTTTGCTAACGGTTTATGGTCATTCGCAGTCAGCTGGGGAATTACGGTAACACCAAGATCACAGGTTATTTCCACATATGTTACGATTGCTATTTTTATTGCCTTATCATTCGTAGGGCTTCGAGCTATTTTTGCATTCGTTTAATAGATTACTAGTGTGAATGAAAGAGGGAGTGAAACGCGTGGGTAAAGGAAAAATCATTGTTGTCGGTGGCGGATTAGCAGGCTTAATGGCAACAGTCAAAGCTGCAGAATCGGGAACATCTGTTGAATTATTCTCGTTAGTTCCGGTTAAACGTTCTCACTCTGTTTGTGCCCAAGGGGGTATTAATGGAGCGGTTAATACGAAAGGTGAAGGGGATTCTCCGTGGATCCACTTTGATGATACGATTTATGGTGGAGATTTCTTAGCAAACCAAGCACCGGTAAAGGCGATGTGTGAGGCAGCGCCTGGTATTATTCACTTGTTTGATCGGATGGGGGTTATGTTCAACCGTACGTCTGAAGGTTTGCTAGATTTCCGTCGTTTCGGTGGAACACAGCATCACCGTACTGCATTTGCTGGGGCAACAACGGGACAACAGCTTCTATATGCTTTGGATGAGCAGGTTCGTCGTCATGAAGTAGCTGGTTTGGTATCGAAATATGAAGGCTGGGAATTCCTTGGCGTTGTTGTTGATGATGAAGGGGTTTGCCGTGGAATTGTTGCTCAAAACTTAACCTCTATGGAAATTAAGTCTTTTGCAGCAGATGCCGTAATTATGGCAACAGGTGGTCCCGGAATCATCTTCGGTAAATCAACAAACTCAGTTATTAACACTGGTTCGGCTGCATCCATTGTTTATCAGCAAGGTGCTTATTATGCTAATGGTGAATTCATTCAAATCCATCCAACTGCGATTCCTGGGGATGACAAGCTCCGTCTCATGAGTGAATCAGCACGTGGTGAAGGTGGACGAGTTTGGACTTACAAGGATGGTAAGCCTTGGTACTTCCTAGAGGAAAAATATCCTGCTTACGGTAACCTTGTACCAAGGGACATTGCGACTCGTGAAATATTTGACGTCTGTGTGAATCAGAAGCTGGGAATTAACGGGGAGAACATGGTATTCCTTGATCTTTCTCATAAGGATCCCCATGAGCTTGATGTAAAGCTTGGTGGCATCATTGAAATCTATGAGAAATTCACAGGTGATGATCCACGTAAAGTACCAATGAAAATATTCCCTGCGGTTCACTATTCAATGGGCGGACTTTGGGTAGATAATGATCAAATGACGAATATTCCTGGTCTTTTTGCTGCAGGTGAGTGTGATTATTCTCAGCACGGGGCCAACCGTCTCGGTGCTAACTCTCTCCTATCAGCGATTTATGGTGGAATGGTTGCGGGGCCAAATGCAGTGAACTATATTAATGGCCTTGCTAAGAGCGTTGATTCTTTACCATCTTCTCTATTTGACGGTTATGTACAGCAGGAGCAAGAGAAGTGGAATAAGATCATGTCCATGGATGGAAATGAGAATGCATATGTTCTTCATAAAGAGCTTGGGGAATGGATGACCGATAATGTGACGGTTGTTCGCTACAATGATAAATTATTGAAAACAGACGAAAAATTACAAGAGCTCCTAGAGCGCTATGAAAATATCAATATCAATGACACAGCTAAATGGAGCAACCAAGGAGCGGCCTTCACTCGTCAGCTGCAAAACATGCTTCAGCTTGCACGTGTCATCACCATCGGGGCTTACAATCGTAATGAAAGCCGTGGGGCTCACTATAAGCCAGAATTCCCTGAAAGAAATGACGAGGAATTCCTAAAGACAACAATGGCTAAGTTCGTCGATGCAAAATCGGCACCACAGTTCCATTATGAAGAAGTTGATACTTCCTTGATCGCACCACGTAAGCGTGATTATTCTAAGAAAAAGGAGGAGAACTAAGCAATGTCAGAGACTAAGACTGTTCATTTTATCATTACGAGACAGGAATCTCCGGACTCTGAGCCATTTCAGGAGGAATTCGAAATCCCATATCGTCCCAATATGAATGTAATTTCCGCATTGATGGAGATTCGTCGTAATCCTGTGAACAAGCAAGGTAAAACAACTTCTCCTATCACTTGGGATATGAACTGCTTGGAAGAGGTTTGTGGTGCTTGTTCGATGATCATTAATGGAAAACCACGTCAATCCTGCTCAGCCATTGTTGATCAGCTTGAGCAACCAATTCGCTTAGAGCCAATGCGCACATTCCCTGTTGTTCGTGACCTACAGGTTGACAGAAGTCGTATGTTTGATTCCTTGAAAAAGGTAAAGGCATGGATTCCAATTGATGGAACCTATGATTTGGGACCGGGTCCGCGGATGCCAGAAACGAAACGTCAATGGGCCTATGAGTTATCCAAATGCATGACCTGTGGTGTGTGCCTAGAGGCTTGCCCAAATGTGAACAGCAAATCAAACTTTATCGGTCCTGCACCGCTTTCACAGGTGCGTCTCTTTAACGCTCACCCAACGGGTGCGATGAACAAGGCAGAGCGCTTAGAGGAAATTATGGGGGATGGCGGTCTTGCTAACTGTGGAAACTCGCAAAACTGCGTACAGTCCTGTCCAAAGGGAATTCCGCTTACAACTTCGATTGCAGCGCTTAATAGAGATACAGCCATTCAGTCATTCAAAAATTTCTTTGGCAGTGATCAAGTATAATAATAGAGAGGGTGTCTCCGAACTTTTTCGGGACATCCTTTTTAATGGGCAAAAATTAGTAAAGAGCTTTTTATTTTTGGATTTGAAATTATTCCTAAATATCTTATAATAGATGAATGAATAATCATTCATTTTAACAGAGGAGGATTTAGATGAATAGAATTAACTATATTGAGGATTTATCCACATGGCAAAAGGAGTTTGAATTTTATTATCCTATAAAAGTTCGTTTTTCCGAAACCGATCTGTTTGGACATTTGAACAACACTGTACCCTTTACTTACTTCGAAGAGGCAAGAATTGAATTTTTTAAGAGCAAGGGGCTTATGGCAGATTGGTTATCGGAAAGTAGTGAATCAATTATCGTTGTTGCTGACCTGCAATGTGATTTTCTTAAACAAGTTTTTTTCGATGAGCAGCTCAAAATTTTTGTCAAAGCTAACAGTGTTGGAAACTCCTCAGTCGATGTCCATTACATGGCCGTAAGAGGGGATGATGATATATGCTTCGTTGGTAGAGGAACCATTGTCCAAATCTCTAAAACAACAGGTAGAGGAGTACCATGGACGCCAGAAATGAAGAGAGCGCTTGGGGTGAAGGAAAAGATTCTCGTCTAACTCCGCACAAGCACATTTTTTCAAAAACTTTAAACTCCTTGTCGGGTTTGTAGTCACTACAATCATTTCCTTCACATATGATATGGTGACTAAATATATACCCACCCCGCTGTTCATAGCTGGCGAAGGCAAGGAGGGTTACAATACTTGAAGGAGAATGAATATACTCACAAGCCATTACTCACCAAACGTGAAAGAGAAGTATTTGAGCTATTAGTACAAGACAAAACAACGAAAGAGATCGCTAGTGAACTGTTTATCAGCGAAAAAACGGTTCGGAATCATATTTCGAATGCCATGCAAAAACTCGGTGTTAAGGGGCGTTCACAAGCAGTTGTAGAGCTCCTTCGGATGGGAGAGCTAGAACTTTAAATGAAAACCGGCTATCCACATTGGAAGCCGGTTTACTCATTTTCTTTAATAAGAACGAAGCAAATTGTGAGTTTTTGTAGTATTTATTAAAAGTTTTTATGTTATAGGAAGAAGTTCGTAAGGTTTATCCAGACAAATGGATTGTATTTGAAGCTATTGAAGCCCATTCTGATAATAACTTTCGTATTGTTGATGAAAGATGTTTCGGTTATAGCTAAAAGCTTGAGGAGATTCCTTCCTCAAGCTTTTATTTTTATCTCCCAGCACACTAACATTTGGTATAGATGCAAAAGCTAATGGAGCTATACATGTTTCACTTAAAATTACTAATAACAAAGAAGAGCCAGTTCAAGGGGAAAATAAACTAGGCTCATCTGTTATTAATATTTCGCAATTAGGATTATAGCTAATGTCCTCATTCTGTCCTTATTTTTGTTCTGATTAAGTTTAAAAAGGTAAATTGTCGGATATTAAACGCAAATTATTGTCCTTATTCTGTCCTTATTTTTGTCCTTATTCTTTATCTAAAACGTAATTTGCGCCAGGTCCTCTTCCAACAACCCTTACCCCCTCGTCATAAAGGGATTTCATTAATCGCTGAACTTGTTTTTGGTCTAATCCTGTCATTGTACGAATTTCTTTATTGCGGAGCGGCCGGTCTTTTAATATGGATAATATTCTTATCTTTATAGCCTCGTCATCTAATGTGGCTTGCCGTTCGTATGCCATATCTCCTTTTAATTGTGCAGAAGCTTCTTTTGATAATGTATAGTAACGCCCTCTTCCGCGTCCAATTGCCTCAATAAGCTTCATTTCAATGGATAACTTACTTAGAACCTCTCTTGCTTGTTCCTGGTTTCGTTGGATAGCTTCAGCAGCCGTTGCGGTATCAATTTCACCATGACGCAATAAATATTGCAAAATAAGAAGGTGGTCTGTATCCAAATGGAACCCTCTATTTGTCATCGCATTTACAAAATTTTTGAATCCGTCATTTAACGGGGATGCAATAAAGGTTAGCTCAATATGATTTCCGACCTCGCGATAGACCGGTGGTTCCTTTCCCTCAATAAGTAAAGAACGATAAATACGCGGTACACCTAAATTGGAACGGTTCACGAACTTTAATTTATCAAGCAGGTCCATTAAATGGCTATTTCTTGTAACAGAAGGATGGTGCAATATATTTTGCGGCGTTATTCCGCCAATAAATTCTCCCGGATTTGTTATGATTAACTTATCTCTGTACTGTTTTAACATAACTGAGCCAAGCATACGATAATCCCGGTGTCCAAATGCATTTAGCAAAGCTTCTCGCAATGCTAATACTGGATATGTATGGAATTCTGGATGAATTAAACCAGACTGAATCGTCACTAACGGATTATCTGACGCAATATATCTTTCTAATTCATAGAGAGCAATAGGGATAGCTTGATTGCCATCTTCTTTAATAATATAATCTGTATCGCTAACCATTTTCCTATATCCCCAACTGTATTGAGGAATCAGCCTAGTAATCGCATCAGTTTTACCAACAAGTAATAAAGCTCCTTTTGTTAGATAATCATTTTTTAGCGCACCAACAGATACAAGTAGGTCTTCATCATTCATTTGCTGAAGCAGTTCGGGGGCCCGCTGTTCAACTAAAATCTCGCGGATTTTTTCCATTGCTGAAGGAGAAAAGAGCTTTTTCCAGTCTTCGTATATAACTTCCGCAGTAAAATCTTGCTCTGAAGTAGTTGAAACCATTTGCCTCCGTAGCGTTCCTGTGAAAGGAATACAATCTTTTCCCTGGCGGATGGTTGCTGCTCCGTCGGTTGTTGTATATGGCGGCATGCCAGGGAATACATGCATGATTAGCAGCTTTCCCGTTCCATATGGCACATCGATGTAATCAAAATGTGGTGTAAGATGAGGGTCCGTTTTTTCGTATATTCGCTTGGAAATGGCGTATAAATCCAAGTTGGCAGGGACTCCTTTAATTGCATTGTTCCTTCCGTTTTTCTTATCTGCAACGCCGAAAATAACACTCCCACCGCCGCCGTTAGCCATGCACACCGCCATTTTAATCATTAGCTTTATGTTGTCATCGAAACTTCGTTGAATCCACTCCTTAAAGTCAATGTCCTGTCCTTCTAAATCGTCAGCAATTCTATTGTTGTCTAACTCATTTAGCAGCGAAATAATTTCAGAAGTAGCTTTCATCATCCACCCTTCCTCTCCCAATTCCATCACTATATCTAGTAAATAATTTTAGATATCATTGTTAAAAAATCCTTTTATTTATTGAAAATTATTATAACCTAACCGTTTAAGAAAGTAATCTCCAGTACGCCTTGAATTTATTGTCAAATTTTTTTGAGAAATACATTTTGGTGGCATCTTGACCAACATATGGATGTGATCTGTAAGCACGGTAGGTTAGAATGAAGAGGCGGTTGCAAAGTACATTCGCGAGACAACATGACGAAACGAGAATATGTAGATCCATTTAAAGACAAATAGGAGAGGTAAACGGTTGGCGGTCAATTCCAGGGCCCCTTTAGGGGCCTTGTTAGTAAAGTGCCCTTATAGGCGAAATTAAAACCGCTTGTTCTACAGGCGGATACTTACTTTTCGACACCAATAGTTAACAAGTCCGTATTTCTCCTTGAAATTATCCTGAAAAAAGGCGAAAATAGTAGAAATAGAGAATTTACTGTGCGTGATGGTTGCATTTCATATTAGGAGTTGTGGAAGATGGATCAAGAAAAGGCATTGGTTGAAAAGGATCTCGATATCGTAGCCGATATCGAGAAGGATTTAAGGTACATAGCTGGAATTATCAAGCAAAAAGGAAGAGAAATCCTTAGCAATTATACGATAACCCCTCCCCAGTTTGTCGCTTTACAGTGGCTTTTTGAAGAAGGAGATATGACAATCGGCGAATTATCGAATAAAATGTATTTAGCCTTTAGTACGACAACTGATCTGGTCGATCGAATGGAAAAAAACGCCCTTGTCAAGCGCGTGAAAGATCCGAATGACAGACGGGTTGTGCGCATTCATCTTTTGGCTGAAGGGGAAAGAATCATTGACGAGGTGATTAAGAAACGTCAGGTTTATTTAAAGGAAGTATTAAGAAATTTTTCAGAGGACGAGGTCATTCTGCTAAAGGATAACTTAATGAGACTACATCAAGATATGCGAGAATGAGGCGAGATGTTTGGACAAACCAATCGGAATTATAGATTCGGGAGTTGGAGGATTAACCGTAGCAAAGGAAATTATGCGTCAGCTCCCTAAAGAGCAAATTTACTATTTGGGGGACACGGCTAGATGTCCTTATGGGCCACGGTCAGGTGAAGAGGTTAAGAAATTCACCTGGGAGTTAACCAATTTTTTATTAGAAAAGAATATTAAAATGCTTGTTATAGCATGTAATACTGCGACTGCCGTAGCATTGGAGGAAATAAGAAACCAGTTAGACATCCCTGTCATTGGTGTCATCTTTCCTGGTGCGATTACGGCACTCAAGGTGAGCAAAAATAACAATATTGGTGTCATTGGAACGGAGGGAACGATTAAGAGCAAAGCCTATGTGACTGCTTTAAAATCCATTAATCGTTCCGTTTCTGTCACAGGACTTGCTTGTCCGAAATTTGTTCCACTCGTAGAGAGCGGGGAATATGAAGGTCCTGTAGCCAAGAAAATAGTCGCAGAAACCCTTGCACCGCTGAGAAATATTGGCCTAGATACACTGATCCTGGGGTGTACCCATTATCCTCATTTAGAGCCCATTATAAAAAATATAATGGGTAAAAATGTAAATGTGATCAGTTCCGGAGAAGAAACGGCACGTGAAGTGAGCTCGATCCTCCATTATAAGGGAATGCTTGCGAACAGAAATGAAGTACCGGAGCATTGTTATTTCACAACTGGTTCAAGTGCGATTTTTTCAAAAATCGCTTCAAAATGGTTAGGGAAACAAATCCAACATGTAAAAACCATCCAGATCGAAAAAGAAAGTCTCTGCTAATGAGGCTTTTTTTTTCTGGTCTAAATTGATTTAAGGGCTCGTATATATCTTAGTACAAACTGTCTTTGGGGGGATATGTATGTCCATGAATAAAAGAACAACCATTCTTACATCCGTGATTGTTTCATCTCTTCTGTTATCAGGCTGTGGACTTTTAGGTGGGAAGACGAGAGAAAAGATTGATCCACCGCAAACGGTGACTTATACAGATGACGGAAAGATTACGGGAAAAACAGTAGGTGAAAAGTCTGTAGAAAAGGAAGCAACAAAGGATTCAGTCATGACGGAGCTCTATTTAATCGATAAGAACGGCTATGTTGTTGCACAGACCTTGCCGTTGCCAAAAACAGAGTCGGTAGCCAAGCAGGCATTGACGTATTTGGTTGAGGGAGGACCGGTAACGGAAATGCTTCCAAATGGGTTTGCGGCCGTTCTACCTGTTGACACAGAGGTAGATGTGGATATTAAGGATAAAACGGCGATCGTCAATTTTTCCAATGAATTTAAGAACTACAAGCCAGAAAATGAGTTGAAGATTCTACAGGCAGTCACGTGGACTTTAACCCAATTTGACACCATCGAAAAGGTAAAGTTCAAATTGAATGGCCACGATTTAAATGAAATGCCTGTTGCAGGTACGCCTATTGGCAAGGAGGTTAGTCGAGCAAATGGAATCAATATTGATACTTCCGAGGCTGTAGACATCACGAATACAAAGTCAGCGACTGTCTATTTCCTAGCCAATGAAGAAGGAGAGAATTATTATGTACCTGTCACACGTCGCGTGGAAGACAATAGCATTGCTGGAATCGTTGCTGAGCTCGTTAGGGGACCAAGCTACTCATCAGCCTTATTAAATGATTTTTCTCCTGATGTGAAGCTTCTTGATGATCCTAAGGTAGAAAACAAAAAAGTGACCTTGAATTTCAATGAATCCATATTTGGCAGTTTTGAGGATAAAAAAATCATCTCTGAGCATCTACTAAATTCTCTTGTTCTTTCACTTACGGAACAAGAGGGGATTGAGAGTGTTGAGGTGATGGTTAATGGCAAAGCCGAGCTTGTTAAGGAAAACGGAGAAAAGCTGACGGAGCCAGTCACCCGACCGCAAAAGGTGAATACTGGTAGCTATTAAGAAATCTTTTTTTTAGGGCTGTTTTGTAACACTTCTACACTATTTGCTATAATAAGATTGGACACTGGAAGAAGGTGGCTTTAGGGCCACCTCTTCTTTATGGAAAGGGAGGATTACAAGATGCGTGCTGATGAAAGACAACCGTTGCAACTGCGCCCCATCCAAATTGACACGGATTATTTAATACACCCGGAAGGCTCTGTGTTAATCACAGTTGGCAATACAAAGGTGATTTGTACAGCAAGTGTAGAAGAAAAGGTGCCACCGTTTATGAGAGGGCAAGGAAAGGGATGGGTGACAGCAGAGTATTCCATGCTTCCCCGAGCAACTGGTCAAAGGAATGTGAGGGAGTCGGCCAAAGGAAAAATTAGCGGTCGGACGATGGAAATACAGCGCCTCATTGGAAGAGCGCTTCGAGCTGTTGTGGACCTTGACGCGATAGGTGAAAGAACGATATGGGTCGATTGTGACGTGATTCAGGCAGATGGGGGAACAAGAACAGCCTCGATAACCGGTGCATTTGTCGCTATGGTACAAGCCCTGCATCGTCTATATCAAACAAAGAAGCTGGCAAAATATCCAGTGAAGGATTTCCTAGCTGCTACAAGTGTTGGGATTTTAGAGGGAAACGAAGTCGTCTTAGACTTGAATTACATAGAAGACTCAAAAGCGAATGTTGATATGAATATTGTGATGACTGGAAATGGAGAATTTGTAGAGGTTCAAGGAACAGGTGAAGAGGCAACTTTCTCCTATAGCCAATTGCAAGAGCTGCTAAAAGCGGCACAGGAAGGGATCAGCGAGCTATTTGAGCACCAAAGGAAAGCGATTGGAGAGGAAGCAAGAGCTAAAATAGAGGGGAATGCTTCCAAATGAAATCAGTATTAATCGCGACAAAGAATAAGGGGAAGGCAAAAGAATTTGAACAAATGTTTCAGCCGCTTGGGTTTGAGGTGAAAACCTTATTAGATTTTGAAGAAATCGAGGATGTTGAGGAGAACGGAGCCACCTTCGAAGAAAATGCCACGATCAAAGCGGAAACCATCTCCAAAAAAACAGGGCAAGTCGTTGTTGCTGATGACTCTGGTCTAATCGTTGATGCGCTTAAGGGTGCTCCTGGTATTTATTCTGCTCGGTATGCAGGACTTGAGAAAAATGATGAAGCGAATATTGATAAAGTCCTTAAGGAGCTGAACGATACTCCGGAAGCTGAGAGAACAGCAAGATTTTATTGCGCTCTGGCGGTGGCTTTTCCCGATCGGGAGACAATGACCGTTCATGGCACTTGCGAGGGAATGATTTTGAGAGAAAGACGGGGCCACAATGGATTTGGATATGACCCTATCTTTTTTGTTAAGGATTTAGGAAAATCCATGGCTGAGCTTGACCCTGAACAAAAAAATCAAATTAGTCATCGTGCGAATGCGCTGAAAAATTTAGAGAAAATCTTATCCTCTTTTATAGAAGGTGTGGATTAATGGCAAAGGTGTTAATAGTTAGCGATAGCCACGGTCTTCGCTCCGAGCTAGAGCAGCTAAGGAGTAGATATGAGCATGAAGTGGACCTCTTTCTACATTGTGGGGACTCTGAGCTATCAAGCGATGATCAGGTACTGCAAGGCTTTTCAGTTGTTAGGGGCAATTGCGATTTCGGAGGTGCTTTTTCTAACGAGGTGACCTGTGAGCTAGCTGGTTTACGATTTTTCGTCGTTCATGGGCATCTTCATGCGGTTAAATCCTCTCTTATCAATCTTTCATTACGTGCCGAGGAAGTGAATGCTAACGTAGTTTGCTTCGGTCATACCCATATATTAGGGGCTGAAATGGTGCGTGGGAAACTGTTTATCAACCCTGGAAGCCTCCTATTGCCAAGGGGAAGAAGAGAGAAGACCTATTGTATTCTCGATATTCAAGACAAGTCGATCGAACTCCATGTTTATGATTTTGAACATGGCGAAATGATGGATTTACGAAGAACTTTTGACTATAATGAATTCGGGTAATTTTTTGGAACAGACAAGGAAGCAGAACCTCTTCCTTGTCTGCATTATTTTTAAAAAAGAGTCATCTAGTTATTGACTTTTGAATGTTAGCCTAATATAATAAATAATGTCCTTGTTAAAAGGTAGCAAAATTAAAAACTTGTCCCAGTAGCTCAGCAGGATAGAGCAACGGCCTTCTAAGCCGTCGGTCGGGAGTTCGAATCTCTCCTGGGACGCTAGAAATCGGGTAGTAAAGCCCGTAAAATAAACCTTCTAATGCGTTAAATGAAACGGTACCGAAATTTCATACGTGATTAGGAGGTTTTTTATTTGACGAATTAAAAATCGATCTTAAATTTATTAAAATACCAATCATCTGATTTTACTCGCCGCTTAAAGTATTCATTTCTTTGCTTCAATACACCGTCATTAAGCACCCTTAATTCAATCTCCCTTGCCCTTGTATGGAGAATCAGTCTTTTGCATGAGAGGATCCTCTTTGCATTAAAATGTAAATAGGCCATGCGGAGATAATTATAATAAAGATCTTCGTATTTTACTTGATACGGATGTATCTTTCTAAACAAATGAAGAATTTTAACAGTCGGGAGGATATGGCACCTGTACCCGAATAGCCAAAGCTTGATGGACAATTCCACGTCCTCGTGGCCCCAGGTCAAAAAGCCGCTTTCAAATCCGCCGACTTTTTCGAACGTAGTTTTTTTGATTGCCAAACAGGCTCCTGGTAAAATAGCCGTTTCACAGAGTCCCGTGGGTTTAGGGTTCCATTTAATTCTAAGATTCGGCTTTAATGATTGCCCATACCCGATAAAAGATTCATTACCTATCGATCCAATTGCAGGGGAAATGGCATCTGTTTTGCCGGCTACTAGCGGTTCAAGCATCCTGTCAATCCAAGAGTCCTCAAATTCTAAATGGGCATCACAAAAAATAAGATAATCACCAGTTGCAATTTGGGCGCCGGCATTTCTTGCATTAGCCGGCCCAATGCCGTTAGTTTCAATCAGGTGGATTTGGTCTTTCTTTGAATAATCTTCTATAAAATCACAGCACTGGTCAGTTGAGGCATCATTCACGACAATCACATCAAAGGAGTATTTTGTCATTTTATTGAAAAGGGAATCTAATGTGGTTTTCACATTCACCCCTTCATTTTTTACCGGAAAGATAATCGAAACTTTGTTCATGGAGATGCTCCCTCGGAAAATTCATAATAAGTCCAAAAAACGGAGTGGCATCTTTCTTTTGGGAATGCCACGTTAAACATACTACGGTCTTATCTCAGCTTTTAAAATTTTTAAATGGATTGATTGGGTTCTTCGCGCTTTGTAATATAGTCTTATATAAAGGGTGCGATTTATAAAATGAATTTAATGAAGAAGTCGGGGAAGTTGCGGATTTTTTTGAAAACTGGTTAGCTCCTGTACTGACCATATGCGTCGACATGTGGTCAAACGTTTTGCTTTTAGTTAAATGTAGATTTCTGTTAACATCCGGTTGGTTAAATCCGCTTTCGCTATAGTGCTGGGAATGGTTTGTTTTTCGTTTTACTTCATCAAAGGAGATACGCAAATTTGATGTTGGTTTCTTATTTTGCTGATTTTTAGGGAAAGGTATCCCTTGGTTTTTTCTGACCTCGTCTTGCTTCTGTTCTTTAATCCGTTTCTGCAAAATACTTTGCTCCTCAGCTCGTTTCTGCTCCTTCGCTTTGTGAGTGGCTTCTTGTTTCTGATATTCATCAAGTTTATCTTTCAATACTTCAAGTTCCTTTGTACAAGACTGATGCTTTTTCTTGATGGAGTTTTTTAATACGTTCATTTCCTCCACCCATTCATTTTCCTTTTGTTTGACTAAGGCTTTATAAAATTCGATTTCTTTATCAAGTTCTTGTTTGAAGTGATTTTCTTGATTTCGCAATGAATTTGTTAATCTTTCAATTTCATTTGTATATTGCTTTTCTTTTTCATAAAAAAGTTCCGCTTCCTTTTTAAGCTTTTCAATTTCTAGGGTAAGTTGTTTTTCTGTTTCATTAAGAGAGTTAGTTAGCTCCACGATTTCCTGGGTATATTGCTGTTCTTTTTGTTTCAATCTCTTAATTTCTTGTTTGTTCGCTTCATTTTGCTTTTTGCCTTCTTTATTGGTGTTCTCTAGCTTCTCCATTACCTGTAAATATTGCTCTTCCTTTAATTGTAATCTTTCCGACATGTGTTTCAATTCTTGTTTATACTTTTCTTCTTTAATACTTAATTCTTTTATTTCTTCACTTTGTGCTTCCGCTTTACTATATATTTTCGCCAGCTTCTCTTCTAAAGCATCGGAATTGGCATTTTCTTTATGGATTTGCTCTAGCATTTGAAATAGTTGTACGAGCTGTCCTAGGATATCGTTTTGGTAGGATTTTATGTTTTCTTCGAATTGATTGAGACTGCTTATTTTCTCCTCGAACTCGTCATTTAGCTGATCCAGCTTTTTATTAATCTCCCAGCGTTGCTGTAATTCGTACTCATATTTTTCGAGCAATTGTTTTGTACGGGCTTCATCTTGCTGTTGCTGCTCTTCTTTAAAATTAACCCGTTTTAACAGCGCTTCTTCTTCATTCTCTTTTTCCTCGATGAGATGGGTAAGCTGCTTGATCTCATGCTTAAGTCTTTTGTTGTCTTCTTTTAACTCATAAATCGAACTGTTTTGATAATCTTCCTCATATATTTTAATTTGATTTTTGTATTTTTCTAGTTCTGCCTTTAAATGAATAATATGCTGTTCCATTTGAACTGGGGTTAATCGCCTGTTTCCGGACGTATTATTATAATTCAACACACTTCTTCTCCATCCTTATTTCAAGATTGGGATTTCTGACCATTTCAATTCACTTCCTCAATCGAGATGTTTATATCAATCATCCTTTTCGATAGTCTGAAGGCTGTCTTATTGATGATTCTTTATCATCTTTATAAGCTAAATTCCGCAAACTCCTTGTGTGAAAATCTTCATATTAAAATATGCTTCCTGTATCTAAACGTGACAGATAACTAGGGGCGATTTCACTGAGACAGATATTTTCGTAACATATAACTATTTAGGTAACATAAGATAATTAGGTAAGTCTGTGTGAATGATATAAAAAACGATGTGAGAAGGAGAGGATGGGAATGGAAATCCATATGGGCAAAAAATATATTGGATCCATTTCTGATGATTCAATGCCAGCTCTATATAATTGGGCTCGGGAGTTAGGATTTTCGGTTAATATAAAAAGTGAAGAGGGTGTACTGCAGCTTAATCCGGGACTTTACAATAAACATATAATCATTTTTCAGGATCAAAAATTAAAGCAAAATTCATTGCGAAATGAGTCCTATGAGCAGAAAATAGTCAAGACGATCCAGCAATGTCTTTCACAATGCGGTGCGCAAGTAAAACTGGCTCTTGATGAAGAACCATTAGGAAAAACAGCATTACAAATATCAGTAAACCTGTTTCAAATCCCAAGAATTAAACAGTCCATGATTGAACTATACCATGCTTCAGGCATTCATGATGTAAAGTGGATTAATTTGATAAAAAAGGAATGCAAAAAGCTAAACATAAAAGTCGCAGTTCATGAACTGGACAATCCGGAGAATCGGGAAGGGGTCAAAATCCATGTAATGATTCCAACAAATCTACATGGGTCTGAATGGGAGATAATAAGTGAACAGATGGCTCATATCCTTTCAATTGGCTTAATATGTAAACTCCACGATGTATCAGGAATATCTCCATTTTCCATTTTATCAGTTAACGCACTAATCAATTTACTTTCATCCGACACTCAAACAATTAATCAAGCAGTAAGCGAACAAGAAGGTAAGCTAATAGAAGGTGAAATCGAACAAAATACTCCGGCAAATGATAACAATTCCATAACCGATGCCCAGGCTTTTTTTGATTATCATTTAATGATTAATCAAGCCAATAGTGAAAACCTCAAGGTAATTGGCAATTTAATTATCAAAAATACCGGAACAGTGCCATTGCGGAACCCTTTTATTTGTTTACGGGTAAGTCCTGCCGGCAGTATCCGGATAACTGGTCAAATTCTGCCGCCGAATGTAGCAAGCACAAAAGGACTTCAGACTGTACAAGGAGCAAGAGGCTGGCAGTATATCAAGGAAAATTGGTTTGAAGAAGCAGAAGAAAAGGGGGAGTTGTGGATCAGGTCAATTAATGATCTGGTGATAGGGCCTGATGAAGTAGTTTCATTGTCTAATCTTCAAATGAGGCTGACGGATATCGAGGAAGATAAAAAATTGACAGTCGAAGCTTTTGTACTCTTTAATGACAATGGAATGCAAATGGAGGCTAATAACAAAATTTCGCTTTTGCTGAACTCGGGGAGGCATATAGAAAAGCTGGAGGCGATTGATTAGGAGCGACAAACATAAGATAACCCGTGAAGTGGCGTAGTTTGCCAGGGAACGGATTATCTTATGGCCTCGAGCTCCAAATGCCTGCAGCTAGACAATCAGTCATCTACGGAAATCAACAAATTAGTTGAAAGATAAAAATGAGATACTTAAAAAAAGCTCCGAGTTACATTAATTGTATGGCTATAGGATTTACCTGAGTTCCCTGAATGCTAAATGCCCTTATGTCAGGGGGGTTCTTCATTAAAGATATGATAACATGAGCAAGTTCCGGATAGTTGTTATATGCAATATCACCAGATGAGGGATAGGCTGAAGCAGTAGGATGTGAATGGTAAATTCCCATCAGCACTTCATTCTTTCTCTCAATTGAGTGAAATACCCTTTCGATTTCACCAAGAGCCATTGAAAAGGAATAAGGACTTTTATCGACATTCCTTATTGGCCAAAAGGATTGAATAACCCGATTTCTTCCAGATAATAATCCGCAGGCCTCTAACGGCAGTTCCTTTTTGCAATGGCTGATCACTGAATCTTGAATGTGAGCTGTTATAAAAAGTGCACTTTGACTTACATTATCTGCCTCCGCCGCAGCAGCCTTTTGTCGTGGGCTGCTGAACCCTTAATTGAGGTTGATGGCTCTTTTGCATAACGGCGGGCTGGGAATTGTTTTTTCTTAATTTTTTTCTGGCTTTGCGCATGGCATTGCTTTTGGACATGAAATCAAACTCCTTTTAGTTATTAGTTATAGAAAGCATGATCAATTAATAAGAAGAATTCGGAAAGAAAAACCAGGAACAAAGAAAATCTCTTTTCCTGGTAATATTTTAATTTAAACGAAACGATCACAATCTTCTACATCAACTGAGAAGCCTGGATTGGTGGCTTCTGTTAGAGCGATTACGACTGTTGTCGTTGGAGTAGTAATGGTTAGTGTAGCGGTTATATCTGTCAGTGCAAGAGTAAATGTTGCATTTTCTGTTACACCTCCTGATGGTGTGAATGTTCCAGTTCCGGTTACAGTCAGAGCAGTTCCGTTAGTACAAGTTGGCTGTCTAAAGTCTGTTGCTGTAAATATAAAGCTTTGGTCAAGGTCATCATCTGGTGTACCGATTGGCGTTGGTCCAAGTGTATCGACGAAACTTACCTGGATGCTGCTGCCTGAAAGTGTACATTGGTCACATACTAGGGCTGTAAGATCAAGTTCACCTGTAGGTGTAGCCGCTATCCCGCCCTCCGTATAAGCTATTGTTGCAGTACCCGTAAATTCTGCTGCCCCTTGACATTCACAGTTCAAAGTCGGGAAGAATGCCGGACATTGCTGCGGGAATCTAAGCGGCGGACAATTCGCTTCCAGTTCAGGAATTGGAATGATATCACGCGGACCGCAAAACTTGGCTTCAACTTCTAATTTCACTTCTGCTTCTACTTGAACGTCCTTACACATCACAACATCAATAACAACCATATTTCCTAGCATTTGATTCAATAACACATTACATTGGACATCAAAAATATTGCAGTTGATTTCTGTTCCCTCAGGGAAACAAAGGACAACATCATCAACAAAGCTGACTGGCACGACAAAGTTGCATCCAGGAAGCGCTACACCGTTACAGAAGAATTGGATACGGATGTGAACATGGAAGGCTAGTGTAACGATCTGTGCTCCTGGTACATCTGGAATATTGGCAGGCACTGCTCCAACAAAATCACATCTTCTTGTATCCAGTACCTCCATACAGGTAGCCGTAACTATATTACCATCATCACGGCAAGCTTCTATTTGCGCAAAGCATTCATCAGGAATCGGAACCTTATTCCGGTCACGGTTTGTGAGTACAACCCAGTCATAAACTTTTGTAACTCGAATACATTCAGGACCAATTGGGTTAGGTGCCACTTGCTGCCCCTGAATGGATTTGATCTTCTTCTTCATTCATCATCTTTCCTTCCCACTAAAAATGTTCAAACTTTATTCATTAATATACTATGAGGGGATATATGAAGCGGTACGGTAATACAAAAAAATAGGCTATTCCACACTGACTGCGAAAGGGACTTAATGAAAAAGTCCTGCGGTAATATGTCAAGCCCAAAAATCTAAGGAATTGGAAATTTTAAACCCACCAGCATCTAAAAAAGGCAATACTAAAGAAACC
>NZ_JAUSTU010000024.1:0-48163 GCF_030813005.1 Anoxybacillus andreesenii | reverse complement strand
CAGAAAGATAACTCAAGAAGCAACTCGATGAGTACGCTGGATGCTATTTCTCAGAAGCTTATTCATCGTGCTCTACCGACTGAGCTACTGAGCCATAAAATATGTAATGGCGGTCCGGACGGGACTCGAACCCGCGACCTCCTGCGTGACAGGCAGGCATTCTAACCAACTGAACTACCGGACCAAACTTAATCGACGTAAGGAGATTAACCTTCCATATTATCGACATAAGGAGATTAAGTATATTTATGGAGGAGGAAAGGGGATTCGAACCCCTGCGCGGTTTGACCCGCCTGTCGGTTTTCAAGACCGATCCCTTCAGCCGGACTTGGGTATTCCTCCAACATATTCATGGTAGCGGCGGAGGGGATCGAACCCCCGACCTTACGGGTATGAACCGTACGCTCTAGCCAGCTGAGCTACACCGCCATATTAATTTCTATAAATTTTCTAAGAAAAACAAAGTGGAGCCTAGCGGGATCGAACCGCTGACCTCCTGCGTGCAAAGCAGGCGCTCTCCCAGCTGAGCTAAGGCCCCATTCTGAGTATTAAGGAACATTTTTAGCTATGTAAAAAAGTACTGGTGACCCGTACGGGATTCGAACCCGTGTTACCGCCGTGAAAGGGCGGTGTCTTAACCGCTTGACCAACGGGCCATGCTTTATCAATCTTCAAAAACAACTATTTCAATATATCATCATTATCAACTACCGTCAATGCTAATTTTAAAAATTTCTTTTAAAAAAACTTATTGCCATAATAATAAAAAAACAGCGGAAGATCCTTGCCCCCACTGTGATCCAAAACTATATATACTTTCGATGAACTCCTTTTCCGTCATAAGTAAATAACATTTTCCTCTCTTCGATAATCGTCTCTAGATGTACTCCTCTCCCCCAAAGCTGATACATATAGGGGAGCACCTTTTCCAAATACTTAATATCTAATTCAATGCCCTCATACCAATGTTTAATATACAATTCCCCATTTTTGAGATAATCTCCGTTTGTCACCGTCAAGTAAGGAAATCCTCCATTAACCCTCATGTTTACAAGCTGGTCCCTTACTTCCTTCCAATCCTTATCGACAATCTTGTAATCCCTACCCTGTTTTTGGAATAAATACATATCCTCTCGCAGCACGAGATCCTTTGTTAAATAATTTCGTAAAAATGAGATGTCTGACTCAATTTCCCGTACTTCAAACATTTTTTCCCGACCCGAGTTTTCTTTTACTCCCCTTTCCTTCATTTCCTCCGTTGGATGATTATAGCGCTCCTCGATATCCTCGAAAATTTTCAATCCTAAATAGTATGGATTAATTCCTGTTCTTGAAGGCTGAACAACCCCTGCATTCAGCTTGGCAAACTCCAGTGCTTCTCCAGAAGTTAAATCCATTTCACGTAGAATTCTTTGATGCCAATAGGACGCCCAGCCTTCGTTCATAATTTTCGTTTCGAGCTGCGGCCAAAAATACAACATTTCCTCTCTCATCATCGTTAGAATATCCCGTTGCCAATCCGATAATTCTCGGCTATAGCTCTCAATAAATAGCAGAATATCCTTCTCTGGCTGAGGTGGGAATGGCTTTTTCTTTTTCTTTGGTTGTGTTTTTTTCTCATCCCTTTTATCTAATTTCCATAAATCATCATACGGAGTGGACTGCTCCACCTCCTCCTCATACTCTGAGTCATCTAATGTCCAGGCAAGCTTCGGCCTCATTAATGAAGGATCAATATGCTCTTCGATCGCGAGAACAGCATCAAGAAATTTCTCCACCTCATGTTTTCCATGTTCGATTTCGTACTGTCTTATCCTTTCTGCCGTTGCAGACATACTTTCAACCATATCCCGCTTTGTATTTTGGAAACGAACATTATTTTTGAAAAAATCACAGTGGGCAAGAACATGGGCAACAATCAGTTTGTTCTGAATCAAGGAATTAGAATCAAGCAAGAAGGCATAACATGGATCTGAATTGATCACCAGCTCATATATTTTGGAAAGCCCTAAATCATAATGCAGTTTCATCTTGTGAAATTGCTTGCCAAAACTCCAATGCGAAAATCTAGTCGGCATTCCATATGCACCGAATGTATAGATGATATCAGCTGGACAAATTTCATATCTCATTGGATAAAAATCCAAACCAAATCCAGAAGCGATTTCGGTAATTTCATCAATGGCATATTCAAGGGCTTTTCGTTCGTCTTCTCTCATCCGCTTCTCCCCCTTCTAAGTCTTACCATAATGTATGTTAGACCTCAGAAAAACATGATCTGGTTAAGCGGTTGAACAGCGGCTTTATTCAGGTAAATGATGATAATCGCTTCATATCAAGATGTCCAACTTTTGCTGAGTGATTTTTTTCGAATCCCTCACACAATAACATCAACTCCTTAAACAGAAGGAGATGAGACATTTGAATTTGATTGATTATGACCGGGCATTATATTATACGCATCGGTCGGAATGGGATAATTTATTGATACTGATGGTTCGAACAAAGGACCATTTTTTATCAAAAAAAATTGAACACTTTCTACATGCCTATAATTTTGAAAAGGATTATTCAGTCATCGAAAAACAGTTATATACCTTGTTAAGATACATCGATCATGCCAACGACCACCTTTCAGAGCAAGAAAACATTGATGTCAACACAATATAATGAATTCCACCAAAAAAAGAGGGTGTCCAAATAGCGCAATTTTGGACACCCTCGCAATTATAATTTTATTTTTTCCATTTTATTATTCACGATCTTCATAAAGCTCTCTTGCAAAAGTTCCAGCTTTTCTCTGCTGGCTTCTAAAGTCTCACCCTTTACCCCAAAATAGAACTTTATCTTCGGCTCTGTTCCTGACGGTCGTAGGCATACCCAAGAGCCATCTTCAAGGATGTATTTCAGCACATTTGATTGAGGAAGATGGATTTTCTCTTGACCCGCTTCACTCATGACGATTCCTTTTAAGTAATCTTCTTCTCTAACGACCTTTTGTGCTGATACTTCCTTCAAATTGTCTTCCCGGAAGGATGTCATAATCTGCTGAATGAGTTCAGCCCCTTCCTTCCCTTTTAATGTTAGTGAACGGAGCCCTTCCTGAAAGTACCCAAATTTTTCATATAGCTCCAACAGAGCGTCGTATAGAGACATCCCTTTTTCCTTATAATAGGCACATATCTCTGTGGCTAATAAAGCCGCTTGGATTGCATCTTTATCTCGAGCGAAATCACCAATTAAATACCCATAGCTTTCTTCATAACCGAAGAAAAATTGATGCTCACCCGTTTCCTCATATTCCTTGATTTTTTCGGCAATGTACTTGAAGCCTGTTAGAACATCAACTGTGCTGATTCCGAAAGAAGAGGCAATTTCCCTGCCAAGCTCAGAAGTGACAATCGTTTTTAATACGACCCCATTTGGGGGAAGAGCATTTTTTTTCTTCTTTTCAGTAAGAATATAATAGAGGAGAAGCGAGCCTGTTTGATTTCCCGTCAGAACCTGATATTCTCCCTCTAAATTTTTCACGGCGATCCCTAAGCGATCCGCATCTGGGTCCGTTGCAATCAATAGATCCGCATCGATTTCCTTCCCTTTTTCAATGGCAAGCTCAAATGCAGCATGCTCCTCCGGATTTGGACTCTTTACGGTCGAAAACTCGGGATCTGGATGCTCTTGTTCCTCAACAATTGTAACTTGCTCATAATTTAAAGCCTTTAATGCCCTTCGTACTGGCTTATTACCCGTGCCGTGTAAAGGAGTAAAGACTATTTTTATTTTTGAATTCGTTCCAAGTGGATTCTCGGAAATGCTCGTGAGCCTGTCAAGATAGGCTTGATCAATTTCCTCTCCAATTGTTTTTATGTATTCTGTTTCCCTAAGCTCTTTTTCACTTTTTACCTCTATCTGTAATTCATCGTCGATTTCATTAACCTTGGCAATCACCTTATCCGCAGCTTCAGATGTAAGCTGTGCACCATCCGGTCCATATACCTTATATCCATTATATTCAGGTGGATTATGACTGGCTGTGATCACAATCCCTGAATAAGCGTTCATGTGACGTACGGCAAAGGAAAGCTCTGGAGTGGGACGCAGTTCATCGAATACATAGGTTTGAATGCCGTAGGTCGCTAAAGTCCTGGCAGCTTCAAGTGCAAATTCACTAGACTTATGACGGGAATCATAAGCAATGACGACACCTCGTTTTTGGGCCTCATTGCCATTTGCTATGATCCATTTAGCTAGCCCCGCTGATGCTTTTCTAATTGTATAGATATTCATACGGTTTGTACCAACACCAATTTCACCGCGCATTCCACCTGTTCCGAACTCCAAATTCTTGTAGAAAGCGTCCTCTAATTCCTTTTCGCTTAATGACCGTAGCTGTGATTTTAGCCCCTCATCAAACCCATCAAATCGCAGCCATTTCTCTGCTTTTTTTCTCCAATTCATTACAACAAGCCTCCACACCATTTTGGATTCTTCTTCCATTATAACGCACCTCCATCTTGATGACCATGATTGTAGAAACACCTTTAACCATCTGTTTATGGACATTCTCGTAACAATAATCCAATCATTTGAAAAACAGCTTTATTCAGAATAAAATAATGAGGACTACCTATACGAGGGATTGATTAATTGATGAATCATAAAAAGGATAACCGAGAATCACTTATATTCTTGGCATGGGCTGCATCCGTAATTGCGATGTTTGGAAGCCTGTATTTTTCGGAAATTCGCCAATATGAGCCCTGTGAATTATGCTGGTATCAAAGAATTGTTATGTATCCCTTTGTTATTATCCTTGGAATAGCTACCGTTAAGAAGGATTATCGTATTTCGTTATATACCATGATTCTTTCTGCCATTGGAGCGGCGACATCTCTTTACCATTATGGTCTGCAGAAGGTTTCCTTTCTAGCGGACGCGGCACCGGCATGCGGACGAGTTCCTTGCACTGGTGCCTACATAAACTGGCTCGGATTTGTAACGATTCCGTTCCTTGCATTAACTGCATTTATCATTATTTTTGTTTGTAGCTTCGTGATTTGGAAGAAGACAAAGGAGGTCGAATATAATTGAAGAAAGTCATCATTTTTCTTGCTGTCATTATTGTATTATTCGCAGGAGTTGCCATCATGACGAAGATGCAAAATGAAGAAAAGGTTTCAGAGGATAATAAATACAAGAAAGAAACGCTGCATCCAGATACAGTGGCACAGCTCGATGATCCAAACTACCAAAACCTTATATTACCTGATGAATTAGAGAAAAAGCTAAATAATAAAGAAGATGTCACGGTCTATTTTTATAGCCCAACCTGCCCACACTGTAAGCGAACAACCCCAATTGTCGCTCCTTTAGCTGAAGAAATGGGAGTCGACCTTGTGCAATTTAACATTCTTGAGTTCGAGAATGGCTGGGATCAGTACGGGATCGAGGAAACACCAACGATTGTTCAATTTAAGGATGGCAAAGAAACAGAGCGCATCGTGGGATATAAAGAAAAAGAAGTCTTTGAAAAGTGGTTTAAAGAAAATAGCAAGTAAAAAAATAGGTACCTCCTATCTTATTCGAGGTACCTATCGTTATTTGAACATCTAGATCAGCAATTCATTGGCTGCCTTTGTGTAAATACTAAACACATTGTCCTTCATACTTCTTTCTTCTAAAAAGTGTTCATAATCAAATGGGAAGAATAACCCAAATTCTTTTAGGAACTCTGCATTTATTTCAAAGATCTTCTTATATTTTGGTTGTCTTTCGCGAGACTGCAATATGGATATTAAGGTCTGCAAGCTTGAAATAACCTGATAAGCTTCCTTTAAAGTACCAAAATATTCGAAATGTCTCGTAGAAGTATGTAGCACTTTTAGATTTTCAAATTCCTTTATGTCTTTGTCTGAATAATAAAGAGGAAAAACGTCCCGATAAAACGTCTTAACAAGCTCCCGGATCATTTCTTCTTGGTCTGGTGTAGACGCAAAAACAATCTTCACTGATAACCCACCTTTAATAACCGTAATCTATTTGTCATATATGTTAAGAATAACATAGAAAAAGTTAAGTTTACCGTGGTAATTTAAGGCATTAGAAAGGAAGATCCATATGATCGTTACCTCCAAAAAAGGAGATTGGTTCGAATTAATCATTCCTTCCCAATGGGAAGGAATCACTTTAGAGCAATTATTTTGGGAGGTCTGGAAAGCCCCTAGGAAGCTTACCCATCAATTTAGAATGGAAAAAGAAGTCACCATCAATCATATGCAAGCGAAGTGGAATATCCCGTTGAATATCGGGGATCGTCTTAATATAAGACTCTTTCAGGAGCAAGATTTTGGAGTTCCCCCAACCTATATTGAAATGGATATTCTCTATGAGGATGAGCACTTACTTATTGCCAACAAACCACCAGGGCTCAAGACCCATCCAAACACACCTGATGAAACAGAAACATTGGCAAATGCCGTTGCCTTTCATTTGCAGGCTAAGGGAGAGTTTCGGCATATTAAGCATGTTCACCGATTGGATCAGGATACATCAGGGGTGATTCTTTTCTCAAAGAACAAATTAGCTGGTGCCATATTGGATAGGATGCTCGAAGAACGCCAAATAAAAAGAAACTATGAAGCGCTCGTTCAGGGTCGAATGAAAAGGAAAAAAGGAACGATCGATGCACCCATCGGTCGCGACCGGCATCATCCAACAAAAAGACGGGTCTCACCAAATGGTCAACCTGCTGTTACTCACTTTGAAGTACTGGAATTCAACAAAAATTCGACCAAGGTTAAATGTCAATTGGACACCGGCAGGACCCATCAAATTCGGGTACATCTTAGCTCGATTGGACATCCCATTATAGGTGATGCTTTATACGGGAATAGCCCTACTTCCAAACGACTCGCACTCCATGCAGCGAGACTTCAATTCATCCATCCTTTTACGTTGGAAAGCATTGAAGTTTCATCTCCTTCAACATTTGAATAGCCCTTCGAAGTAAAAGAGCGCCCTCTATGGATATGGGGCGCTCCATTTATATAAAGTATTTCTTAAATGGAAGGAGGGACCTCGCCACTCTGCTAATTTAAGAAATACGGAATCGAATTAACAAGATGGCAGATCAAGTATTTCTTATTCTTCTGTGTGGAGAAGTGATTAAATACCTTTTTCCCTTGATTATTTTGTCCAAAACAAAAAAACAACCTTGGAGAGAAATCTCCAAGGCCTAATTTGTTTATTGTGGTAGTTCAGGTTTTTCATACATTGGTGGTTCACCGCTCATGCTTTCTAAGAAAGCAACAAGATAGCCAACCTCTTCATCTGTTAATCCTAATGGCTTAATTAACGCACTCTTATTCGGATGTGCGCCTCCACCTGCATTGTAATAGTTCACAACATCTTCTAATGTTGCCAGGCTACCATCATGCATGTACGGTGCAGTATGAGCAATACCGCGAAGACCAGCTGTTCTAAATGCTCCTTTGTCAACCTCTTGGTTCGTAACAGCGAATCTTCCATCGTCGCCTTCCATACCTAAGTTATAGTAGTTATGGTCAGAAAGAAGTGGACCAGCATGACATGAGATACAGCTTGCCTTTCCAACGAAAAGCTTCATACCTTCTTTAGCATCAGCAGAAATCGCATCATCGTCTCCAGCAAGGTATTTATCGAAAGCAGTATCCTTTACGACAATCGTTCTTTCAAATGCAGCTATTGCTTTGGCAATATTATCTGCTGTAATTTTATCATTAAATACTTTGTTGAATTCATCGACATAGCCAGGTACTGCACTTAATTCCGTAACTAATTCATCTAAATCCTGATTCATTTCCCCTGCTGCTGTAATCGGTCCAACAGCTTGTTCTTCTAAGCTCCCAGCACGTCCATCCCAGAAATTCTCTTTGTAATATCCCGCATTAATAATAGTCGGGCTGTTTCTCGGACCATTAAAGCCTTGGAAACCGACAAACTTTGCTAAATTATCTCCATAGCCAGCTGCTGGAGCATGACAGGAAGCACAGCTTAATGTGTTATCTCCTGATAATCTTTCATCAAAATATAGCATTTGACCTAAAGCAAGTTTCTCATCTGTCATTTCATTGTCCTCTGGAATTGGAATATCACCAAGAGGCTCGAATTTTGCTTTAGCAGCTTCTAGTTCTTTATCTACTTCTGTCTCTGTTGTTGCTGGTTCTTTCTTCTGATCGTCTACTGGTGCACTGGCATCGTCTTTGCTATTACATGCTGCCAACAGCGCAAGAGCGAAAAAAAGAGTGAATAGTAGCTTCAAACTTTTCATTGTTTAATCCCCCAAAAATTTTTATTGGCTGAAAATTTTTCGTCGCGACTTATCCAAATATTTCATCCAATTACAGATATTATATAATTAGATTAATTATTATTTTCGAGTCATTTTTGAAAATAATGTGAAATATGTCACAAAGATAGTTTGACACGTTTGTCATATTAGATAACATTTTTCGACAAATTCACTCCCACGCAGACATGAATCCACATTTTTTTATAAAAATTTGAAGGAATTCGTTTATTTTTTACTTTTTTTAATATAAAATTAACTAGTTTGGAAATATAAAAACTAAGGTTCACTATTTATAGGGGGTAAACCAATGGCTTTTAAGAAGCAAGATAAGTTCTCAGTTTTGTTGAAAAACATGTCCACAAATTTAAGAGAAGGCGCGGACTTTTTTGCTGATTATAAGATTCGGAATGTGAATGACTTAAAAATATTTTTCGAAACAATGAAAGAATATGAAACAAAAGGCGATACATATGTTCATGAAACCATTCAAGAACTGAATAAAGTGTTTATCACACCTATTGAAAGAGAGGATATTCTGCAATTATCCATGAGTATGGACGATGTACTGGACGGGTTTGAAGCCTGTGCTGCATTATTTGAAATGTATTCCATGACAGAAGCAGATGAATACATGATTAAATTTGTTAAGGCCATTAGGGCCTGTACAGTGGAAATTGACACATCGATCGATCTGATGACTACAAAAAAGCTTCATCAAATTCGGGAGCACGCGATCAAAATTAAGGATTATGAATCCAAATGTGATGGAGTGTTACGTCAATCCATTAAGCATTTATTCTCGGTGGAGAAGGATCCCATTCGCATTATCCAATACAAAGAAATATATGAAACATTAGAGGAAATCGCTGATCACTGTCAGGGTGTAGCCAATACGCTTGAAACCATTGTTATGAAAAATGCCTAAGGAGACTTTAATATGGAGCCTATGTTAATTCTTACCGTCCTTATTGTCATCGGGGCATTGACATTTGATTTTATTAACGGATTTCACGACACAGCGAACGCCATTGCGACTGCCGTATCAACAAAGGCACTAAGGCCGCGTCAAGCAATTATTCTGGCAGCCCTCATGAATTTTCTAGGGGCGATTTCATTTACCGGAGTTGCAAAAACGATTACAAAGGATATCGTTAATCCGTTCAACCTCGAGAATGGTTCCGTGGTTATCCTGGCGGCACTTATCGCAGCCATCGCTTGGAACTTGATTACTTGGTACTTTGGAATTCCCTCCAGTTCATCCCATGCGATCATTGGGGCTATTGCTGGTGCCGCGATCGCCGCTGCTGGTTTTGACTCTTTAAATTACAATGGTTTTATTAAAATCGTGGAAGCCCTTATCCTGTCACCCATTTTGGCTTTCGGAGTGGGATATATTGTCTATAGCATTTTTAAGGTCATTTTCAAAAATAACAATCTTGCCAAGACCAATCGTAATTTTCGTTTATTCCAGATTGCTACAGCTGCCATTCAATCCTATACACACGGGACCAATGATGCTCAAAAGGCAATGGGGATCATTACGATGGCACTGATCGCGAACAACTATATCTCAACTAATGATGTTCCATTTTGGGTGCAATTATCCTGTGCAACAGCAATGGGACTAGGTACCTCTATCGGTGGATGGAAAATCATCAAGACCGTCGGTGGGAAAATTATGAAAATTCGTCCTGTTAATGGAGTTGCTGCTGATTTAACTGGAGCGATGATTATATTTGGAGCTACATTCATCCATTTGCCAGTAAGTACTACCCACGTTATTTCCTCTTCTATTCTCGGAGTTGGTTCAGCTCATCGAGTGAAGGGTGTAAAATGGGGAACAGCCCAAAGAATGCTTATTACTTGGGTAATAACTTTGCCTATTTCTGCGTTTTTGGCGGCAATTTGCTATTTTATCATAAATCTATTCTTTTAATTGACAAATCGGGTGCCCACACCCGATTTTTTTGTTGAAGGCCATTCATAAAAATGAACAGAATATAGCAAAATAATAAAGAATACGCTCCCTTTAGTAGGTTAAGTAGAAAAAATAGAAGAAAATATTCGATTTAGACCTTGTATTCCCCATGTGAAACGAATATTATAGAGAATGTGTTTTAAAAACGTTCGTGTTTTTGGAGGTCAGTCATGTTTAAATTAAAAGAGCATCAAACGAATGTTAGGACTGAGGTTCTAGCCGGAATTACAACATTTTTTACGATGGTCTATGTCGTGGTCGTTAATCCGATTATTTTAGCTGATGCGGGTGTTCCCTTTGAACAGGTATTTTCCGCTACCATTATTGCTGCGATTGTCGGTACCTTATGGATGGGTTTATTCGCGAACTATCCGATTGCGATTGCACCTGGGATGGGCTTGAATGCCTATTTTGCGTATTCCGTTGTTGGAAGTCATGGAAATATTGACTATATGACTGCCTTTGCTGCAGTATTTGTTGCTGGTATCATTTTTGTTATTTTATCATTAACACCTTTAAGAAATATGCTAATTGAAGCTATTCCTGAAAATTTGAAGCACGGAATAAGCGCAGGTATTGGTCTCTTTATCGCATTTATTGGTCTACGTCAAACAGGGATTATTACCGATCATCCGACAAACCTTGTTGCCTTAGGAGATTTGCGTGATCCAGTGGCCTATTTAACCCTCATTGGCCTAGCTGTAACCTTAATACTCATGACATTGCGGGTACATGGGGCTTTATTCTTTGGCATGATTGTGACGGGAATCATCGCTTTATTCACAGGGCATCTATCCTTTGACGCTGGCTTTATCGAAAAGCCGAGCTTACCTGAAGGATTTATCGTTTCAAATCCTTTTGAAGCCATCGGTCAGGTGGTTGAACACGGGCTCTATGCTGTTGTATTTTCCTTCTTGCTTGTGACCATTTTCGATACAACTGGAACCATGATCGGTGTGGCTCAGCAAGCGGGATTAATGAAGGGAAACTCTTTGCCAAATGCTCGTAAAGCATTGCTTTCCGATTCTGTTGCTACTACGGTTGGGGCTATGTTTGGGACTAGTCCAACAACAGCATTCATTGAATCATCCTCTGGAGTTTCAGCTGGCGGTCGGACAGGTCTTACCTCTGTTACCGTGGCGGCCCTATTTGGTGTAGCGGCCTTCTTTGGACCACTTGTGAGTGCTGTATCTGGACTGGCTTCGATCACAGCTCCAGCCTTAATTATTGTCGGAAGCCTAATGATGGGGTCCATCTCAAATATTAGATGGAACGAACTAGATGAAGCATTCCCTGCGTTTCTAATCATTTTGGCGATGCCTTTAACTTCAAGCATAGCAACAGGGATTGCCTTAGGATTCATCTCCTATCCTCTGCTCAAAATTTTCAAAGGACAATGGCGTCAGGTTCACCCATTAATTTATGTATTTGCTGTTCTTTTCTTTTATCAGCTTGTATTCCTTCCACACTAAAGTTTCTTCTGCTTTTACAGCTTTTAGAAAGCATGAAGGAAGGAGAAAAGTCCATAATAATGATGTATGGCCACATGCCTACAAATTCTGAAGTTATGGGGGTACAAGAATTTGCAACAGTTTTACGGCAATGGACAACAACAGCAACCCATGAATCAAATGATGCAGACAGGTTTTACAGGTCAAATGAATCACGGAGCACACGAAATCCTTGATACTCATCAAGTGCTGTCTGGTTTTACAGGGGCGTTCAATGAATATTTAATGTGTGAGCAGCATATAAAGGACCCAGAGCTAATGGATATTCTTCAGCGCCAAAGACAATTTATGACCAATGAATACAATATTCTAGTCGAGTCCTTTAAGACGGGACAAGAGCCTTCTCAGAAAACCTCTACCTATCTTATGGATCAGTCGAACGAGGTAAAGTATGGGTTGTCCCCGTCACAGCCAACAAAACCAAATCAAGAGCTCTCTCAAATCGGTGACAAATGTACCTCTGGGATCATGATGTCCTGTATGAAATCATTAGCTAGCTGCATGACGATGGCAGCAGCTGAATGTACAAATCCTGTCGTTAGACGTGTTCTAGCCGATAGTATTCCGAATCATATCGAAATGGCTTATGAGCTATTCCTTTATCAAAACAAAAAGGGCTACTACCAGGTACCGCAATTTAGCCAGCAGGATATGCAACAGATGCTGAACTCCTTCGCACCTGCACCTGAAATGCCTAATCAAATGAAACCACCATTGCAATAAAAGAAAGGGACCCACTTTTGGGTCCTCTTTTTTAATATCGTCATTAATTTGCGATAAAACTTGAGGCGTTGAAAAAGGGATGCCATCTTTTCGTGATGACATCCCCTTGTATATTAAGTACCATATTCAACATTCGTTTCCTTTTCAACTGGTACACATAGTGTGTCACCAATGGTAAGCTGCTTTGGATCCATATGTTTATTGACCTTTAAAATGGAGATTATGGATATGTTGAATTCCCGAGCTATGGAGCAGACTGTGTCACCTCTTTTGATCTTATAGGATCTCAAGCTACCATGGACTACTGTACTCTTACCCATTTCCATCACCACCATGCTTTTTCTTCCTTCTACCCCGCTCAACTAGGCATTAAACCTATGACAATATCAAACGTTTAGACAAATTGGGAATCAAAAAAGCCCCCTCCTAAAAAGGAAAGGGCCTTAATCAAACAATCAAGCTACTACATAGGTAATGACTACATTTTGCGGTAGATCTTCTTCATGCTCTGAATTCTTCAATCTTTCACAGGATGGCATTTCAAATGAGAAATCCTCTACACCATTTGGAATGATCCCCTTTTTCTTGAGGTGATCAAAAACCATTTGAATGCCCTCCTCAGAGGACATTTTCTCCCCTGTGTCTGACCTTTCAAATCCTTCTACACATGTTTCAATAATATGTTCGTTAACCTGCTCCGTAGCAAAAATCATTTTTGCTTCGGTAATTTCTTCAACCTCTTGATTTTCCAACTCAATATAAGTAGTTATATGCATAACAGGCACCTCCACCATCTTCACTCACATTATAGGAGATGAAGTTAACCGTTGGATAAAGATTGGATAAAGTTCATCTTTTATCCATATATTTTTGACAAAATTTAGTCTTTTTATGTCTGAGATCATTATTCGTATCTCAATGCTTCGATTGGATCAAGCTTTGATGCTTTGTTCGCTGGGAGCAATCCAAAAATAATGCCAATTGCCATGGAAAAAATAATTCCACCAACAACGACCTGCCAGGAGATAAGCGACGGCCAACCAGCAAAGAATGCGACCACCGAGGAGACTCCCCAACCTAATAGGATTCCAATTAGGCCCCCGATCAGCGTCAGGATAATGGATTCAATAAGAAACTGAGTGAGTACCTGATTTCTAGTGGCACCAAGCGCCATGCGAATGCCAATTTCACGGGTTCTCTCTGTCACTGAAACGAGCATAATATTCATCACGCCAATTCCGCCAACAAACAGGGAGATCCCCGCAATACTGCCGATGATAATCGTCATAATCCTTGTAATTTGCCCAATTCCCTCGGCCATTTCCTCCATATTAATCACCATATAAGAGTCTTCGGTCTTATGAAACTGATTCAGCTGAAAGGTAGCTTTTTCACCCAATGCTTGAATCTGATCTGCCGAAGCAGCCTGAAGGGTGACCTGAGTAATATCGTCCTTTCCAAAGACCATTTTCCACGTATTAAACGGAAGATAGATATCCATTGAACCAAAGGAAAATAAGCCCGTTGGTTTCTTAAGAACACCGATGATTTCAACAGGCTGGTTTCCAATGCGGATTACTTCCCCAATAGGATTCTTATTTTCAAATACCTTTTCCTGCAAGGAGTGACTGATTAAGGCAACCCTTCTTCCACCAAAAAAATCTGTGGCGGCAAAACCTTGCCCCTTCTCAATTTGCAGATCATTCAAATCCATATAGGCCTGATTAATGCCAAAAACAGAGCTATCGGCTGTTTTGTCGCGATATCGTATTGGTGAAAATTGAGAACTGGAGGCCACAACCTGCTTCACCTCTGGAATAGCCTCTAAAATTCTAATGTCCTCCGATGTAAAAGCTGCTTCATAAAGAACACTGGGATTCGCTTGTAGCTCCTCTTCACTCGGCTGGTAGAAAATTTCAATCGTATTTCCTGGTCCGGTAATTTGGGATTTCAGCATCGCCTCACCACCTTGTCCAATGGCTACAACGATAATCACGGCCCCAACGCCAATAATGATTCCTAGCATCGTCAAAATCGAGCGGAGCTTATGGGCCTTCAAGGAGCTAAAGGCCATTTTAATATTTTCCATCAAACTCATGGCTGTAGCCTCCCTGTCTCATCCGCAACAATTTCTCCATCCCGAACCATGATTTTTCGATTCGTATACTCAGCAATTTCTAATTCATGGGTGACAAGAACAACCGTGGTCCCTTCTTCATTGAGCTTTGAAAACTCCTCCATAATCGAAACGCTCGTTCTCGTATCAAGGGCACCTGTAGGCTCATCAGCCAAAATGAGCTTAGGGTTATTGACGATGGCCCTGGCAATTGCCACTCTCTGCTTCTGCCCTCCAGATAGGGCGTTTGGAAGATGCTCCATTCGATCCCCTAGCCCTACCTTGATCAGCGCTTGCTCAGCCCGCTCCAGCCTCTCTTTTTTTGAGAGCCCGCTATAGATCATTGGAAGCTCCACATTCCGAAGGGCATTTAACCGAGGCAATAGCTGAAATTGTTGAAAAACAAAGCCGATGGATTGAATTCGGATTCGAGCCAGATCCGTATCCTTATAATCCGATATATTTTCCCCGTTCAGAAAATACTCACCTGAGGTTTGCTTATCAAGGCAGCCAATAATATTCATCAAGGTAGATTTACCAGAACCGGAGGGTCCCATAATCGACGTGAATTCTCCATCCTCTATGACTAGATTAATAGACTTTAAGACATCAATTCTTTCCTTGCCAACGGAATACGACTTCGTAATATTCTTCAACTCAATCATTGAGTAGACACTTCCATTCCATCTGTTATTTTGCCAGATGGATTCTTGATCAATTTGTCTCCGGCTTTGAGCCCCTTCACGATCTCTATTTTTTCACCCGAGGATATCCCAATTGTTACCTCTTGTTTATGCGCTACGCCATCTTGAACGACAAACACATAGCTTTTTTCTTGTTCATATGTAATGGCATCGATGGGTACCGCTATTCCCTTTTTCTTTTCTGTTTCAATTTCCATGATTAATTGAAAGCCTGGTTTTAACGGGATATTCGTGCTCTGTAACTGCACGGAAATCGGGTACTGAACCGCTTGGTTCTCAAGAGTGTTAGATAGGGCACTGCTCGCTGGGATCGTTCCCACCTCAATAATTTCACCCTCCCATTTTTCATCAGGCAGGGCATCTGACTGCAGGATCACCCTTTGACCCTCTTTTACATTAAGAACGTCATACTCGGATAACAACCCTGTTGCGATCAAAGATTTAAGGCTCCCTACGATGACAATCGGCTGAGCAGTATCCGTCGGAGCTTGAGTTGGCTCATGAACGGATAGCACCATGCCATCTATCAAACTAACAACCTCAAGCTCCTTCACACGTTTTTCAAGAGCATCCTTTTGGAGAAGAGTTTGCTTTAATTCGATATTCGCAAGCTTCTTTTCCATGTCAAGCTGTTCAAATTCAGAAGCCATTTGTTTATCCGCTTCTTTTTTCCCGATCTGCTTTACTAATTCCTTCTTCCTATCATCTAAGGCTTTCTTCTGTTTATCAAGCTGATTGATGCGCAGATTCCCAGATTCAATCGAAAGCTTATTCTGCTCTAGTTCAAGCATGAGCTGGGGATTTTTGAATTTAACTAGGATATCTCCCTTCTTTACCTGCTGTCCTTTTTCAACAAGAATTTCTTCGACCTCTCCAATTTCTGGAGAGGCAAAGACCGATTGTTCGTCCGCTAATTCCAATGTTCCCGGAGTCATCAGCAAAGAAGAAACCTCTTCAAGCTTAGCTTCAATTATTTTTACTGTGGGGGGCTTACTGAAGGCTGTTCGATAGACACTTATACCGATCATGGTGAGAAGCAAAGCTGTCACACCGATCCCAATCCAAATTTTCTTCTTCATTATAGACCCGTAATCCCCTCAAAGGCTGTTCCAATCATGGCGAAGCCAAGCCCGATTAGGAAGAAGACAATGGCAATCGCCCATGAAGCACCTTTTGAAAGTTGACCAACCTTATGAAGACCTATAGCTGTTAAAATTAGGCCCCAGATGGAGAATACTTCAAATTGAGCGAGAACGAGCGAATCACTATTCATCACGCCCGCAAGACTAGTTATTTGAATTCCAGGCTTTCCATCAAGCATCGTTTGCAGGAGCGAATTTAATAACATCCCCGTGGCGCTAATCACCATAATATAAGTGGTCATGGAAAATAATTGCTTAAATGTCGTATCCTTTTTGGCAATTTTTACGATGATTAAATAAATGACTGAGGAAACCAAAATTCCAATGATCGTCCCAACTATACCAGATACCACCGTTGTAATTTTTGTGAATCCGAGGAACGCCTCTGCATCCTCAAGCGTGAGAGCTCCCGGTACAACTAAATCCTCAGCCTTCATCATGGTGGCCATTATAACGGAAGCAACCGTGTAGATTAGGGTCACAATCGCTAATGGTAGCCATATCCGCGGCTGGTGGCGTATTCTTTCAAACTGCTCGCTAGGACTCCAGAACATTCCCAGTAAGGACGGCTTTCCAGTACTTTTTTCCATTTCATAACACTCCAATCCGATAGGTATTCCTTTTCACTTACGATTGATACAAAAAAAAGTTTCACCCTTGCATTTCGTCACTTGGGTAGACAACTCCCATCTGTCTTCTTGCTTCATCAAGGATTTCCATCACCATTAAAGAATATTCAAGTGAATTAATACTGGATTCCCTCTTGCCTGTTTTAATCAGTTCGATAAATTCCTTTGTTTCATAGTACATCGGGGGTTCGGTTTGTGCGCACGAAATATCCTCTATTTCTCCATTGCGGTAGTAAATTTTTACATCCTCAGGAGGATTCAATTTATCAAAGACAATGCTTCCTTCTTCTCCCTGTACTTCAGAAGGAATAAAGGAGTTCGTGATTTTCGAAAAAATCATCACTGCCTCTTTGTCTTCGTACTTTAGGATTAAGCTTCCCTCTGCATCTACGCCTGTTTCAAGCAACAGACCACTTGCCTTGATCTCATTTGGTTTGCCAAATAGGACGACTGCAGGATAGAGACAATACACCCCAATATCCATTAATGACCCATTGGAGAACTCTGGCTTGAAGGCGTTTAAGACGTTCCCTTCCTTATAAGCATCATACCTTGACGAATATTGACAGTAGCTTGAAAAATAGCGGCGCACAGGACCGATTTTCGACAAATTGTCCCTAATCGATTGAAAGTTAGGAAGAAAAGTGGTCTTAAGCGCCTCCATTAGAAGCACATTGTTCTCCTTTGCCGCTTGAATCATTTTTCTTAATTCTGATGCATTTGATGCAATAGGCTTCTCACATAATACATGCTTCTTATGATTCATAAAAAGAATCGCCTGCTCTGCATGATAAGAATTAGGGCTTGCGATGTAAACTGCATCAATGTCACTGCTCATTGCCATTTCCTCTAGGCTTGTGAAAGTGAGACTGACCCCATACTTCGCCGCAAAATCCATTGCTCTCTCCTTTGTTCGTGAATAAACTGCAGAGAGCTGAAAGTCTGGATGCCCACTTGCCGCTTGTAGAAACCGATCCGTAATCCAATTTGTTCCGATGATTCCAAAGCGAATCATGAAGATTCCTCCTTTTTATGTAGGTTATTCTTCTAGTGTACACCAAAACTTCCATGAAAATTGAGTTTCACAAAAATCCGTGGACTTTCGCAAAAATCTGCTATTTTTCGCAAATAAATCCCTAATTCCGCAAATATCATTCATTTTTCGCAAACATCCCCGAAAAAAATAAAAACTTGGCCATTTGACCAAGTTTGCATAATTATTATTTAACTTTTGTTAATAATTTTCGTCCGCATGCACAAATACTGGAATGTTTGAGCTGAACCATTTCCTGTTGACAGATATTACAGATTTTCTTAACCAAATTCAATCCTCTCCTTCATGCAAACAAGTAATCTATCGTAAAACTAATTATTTACCATATCTTAATTAGAATTATACCAAATTAAAAATTAAAGTCAATATTTATTTAGAATAATTATAAATTATCTCGTTTTGAAGATGTTTCGATTAGCTGTAAGAAATGAGTGAGGATCCTCGCTGTCAATCCCCATATTACCTTATCCTCGTAGTAATAGAAGTGCTCCTCCATACTTCTCGCCTGCCATTTATACTTTTCCCCTCCGATAATATGATGAAAAGGAAATTTGCCTTCCGGTTCTAATTTGTAATCGATTTGGTAAATATCCGGTCCTGTATTTTGCAGATAGGTTAAAGGAACAGTAAAAACTTCAGCCACTTCATCAGGATTCGGAATGATTTGTGAAGAATCGTGAAGAAAGCCAACAAATGGGTAGATGATCGTTCCAAAGGGATTGACCATATAATCGAGCGGGGTAACATCTGCAATATCTTTTTCAGAAATTCCTAATTCTTCACAGGTCTCTCTTATGGCGGTATGCCTTTCATCTATATCTTTAGGATCAACTTTTCCGCCTGGAAAGCAAATCTCCCCTGGCTGCCTGCGAAGTTCGAGGGAACGCACCTCAAACAAAATATGCAGTTCTTCATTTTTTTCAATGATCGGGAGTAGCACCGCATATCGAGTAAGCCGATCGCTTCCCATAATTCCCGGCTCACGACCGTGAATTCTATTTTTTATCTCCTCTATTTTCAAGTTATTCACCCTCTTAACCAATTCCATTTCCTTTATTATAGCTGTTATCCACCACTTTCTTAAGCCATTTGATTTTTTGATCCTAACGAACACATAAATCAGGCATCTCGTGTCTTTTCTGCTTTGTTAGGAGGAAATCCTCCTTTGAAAAGTGAATATATTAAATAATCAGAAATATACAACATGCATAACAAGGGGGAAAATAACATGAAGTATGATGTCATTGTGGTAGGAGCTGGACTTGCAGGCTTGGTCGCTACAGCTGAGCTCACTGATGCAGGAAAAAAGGTGCTCCTACTCGATCAAGAACCGGAAAGCTCATTGGGTGGACAAGCTTGGTGGTCCTTTGGTGGTCTTTTCCTAGTTGATTCACCAGAGCAACGACGAATGGGGATTAAGGATTCACGTGAATTAGCCTGGCAGGACTGGCTTGGTACAGCTGGCTTTGATCGAGAGGATGACGAGGACTATTGGGGGAAAAAGTGGGCAGAGGCATATGTCGATTTTGCCGCTGGCGAAAAACGGGAATGGCTATACAATATGGGGGTACGCTTCTTTCCAGTTGTTGGCTGGGCGGAACGTGGAGGATACTTAGCGGAAGGACACGGCAACTCAGTTCCCCGATTTCATATCGTTTGGGGGACTGGTCCAGGGCTGGTGAAACCATTTGAAGAGAGAGTTCGGCAGGCCATGGCAAAGGGGTTAGTCGATTATCGTCCCCGCCATCAAGTCAACGAGCTTATGACGGAAAATGGAGCAGTAGTCGGAGTAAATGGCTCCATTCTTGTTCCTAGCACGGCTGCTAGAGGAGAAGCGAGCTCTCGTGAAGTAGTTGATACATTCGAGTTCTATTCACAGGCCGTGCTCGTATCAAGTGGGGGGATTGGAGCAAATTTTGATCTCATCCGTCAAAATTGGCCTTCTCGCTTAGGAGAACCGCCACAAAGAATGATTTCTGGTGTCCCTGAGCATGTGGATGGTCGAATGCTAGCCATTACCGAGAGAGCTGGCGGAAGAATCGTCAATCGTGACCGGATGTGGCATTACACAGAAGGAATCAAGAACTGGAACCCGATCTGGCCCAAGCATGGCATTCGCATTCTTCCAGGCCCATCCTCCATTTGGCTAGATGCCAAAGGAAATCGCTTCCCTGCACCAAACTTTCCGGGATTTGATACACTTGGGACGCTCGAGGCGATTCAAAAAACAGGCTTTGACTATTCATGGTTCATCCTTACACAAAAGATCATCGAAAAAGAATTTGCCCTCTCCGGCTCTGAGCAAAACCCTGATCTTACCGGCAAAAGTATTAAAAAGGTGCTATCACGAGTATTGCCTGGGCCAACCGCTCCCGTTAAGGCATTCATGGATAAAGGAGAGGATTTCATCGTTGCAGGCACGCTTTCAGAGCTTGTTGATGGGATGAATAAACTTACAGGAGAACATCTACTCGATCTTTCACACATCCAAAGACAAATAGAAGCTCGGGATCGAGAAATCGATAACAAATTTACAAAGGATTTGCAAATCACAGCGATGCGTGGGGCACGGAATTATCTTGGTGACAAGCTGATTCGAGTGGCCTCCCCACACAAGCTCCTTGATCCGAAAAACGCTCCTTTAATTGCCGTTCGTCTTAATATCTTAAGCAGAAAAACATTAGGTGGGCTGCAAACGGATTTGTCTGGACGTGTCCTTAGTTCTTCTGGTGACCCTGTTCCTGGTCTATATGCCGCAGGAGAGGTTTCAGGCTTTGGTGGGGGTGGCATTCACGGCTACCGTTCCTTAGAAGGGACCTTTGTAGGCGGATGTTTGTTTACGGGCAGACAAGCTGGAAGGGCGATGGCGAAGGAGCTTGGATAATCAAAATTCATCAAAACAAAAAATACTCCCACTTCGACATCATAGGTGGGAGTAACTAGTCATATACATTTAAGAAATGCTAATCTATCAATTGTGCGAATTCCTTTCTTGGTTCCACGCCAAGCTCTTGTTTTAGGGATGTTTTATAGCCATTAAATGAATCCTTTGCTTCTTTATATTTCCCCTTCGAAATATAATATTTCACCAGCTCCATTGCATACCGTTCTTCCCAAGGCTCCAGCTCACATAGCTTTTCGATTACTCTTCTATAAATATCTTGTTTTCTAGTATCAATATTAGCTGAGAAGACAAAGCTATCTAGGTAATGTAAAAATTCCTTATGTAGATTTTCTCTTTTATGCATAGACCATGGATAGCTATCCCCTGATAAATAGTCGTCTTTATAAAAATCTATAAGCCTTTCAATGTTTCCGGAAGCTTGAAGGTTTTGTAGTTCATCGACATCTGTAAAAATATCTACCGTCAATCGGTATCTTTCATCCAAGAATCGGATTGGATTTTCTATTCCTATATCCCTGAATTTTTTTCGAAGTTGATAGATGGTCGTATGAAGCAGAGCCGAGGCTTTATCGCTTGAGTACTGTGGCCATAAATCTTCCATAATCGCATCACGATGAACAGGTTCATTGTGGTGGATCAAATACGCACATAGCTCCTTAACTTTTTTTGTTCTCCATTTTATTGGCTTATTATATATATCTCTTAATTGAAAATCACCAAGCAAACGCGCATATAGTACTTCTATTTCCGTCCCTAACGCGCTTTGGACATTCCTTCGTTGGAGAATTCTTTCTATCGTCTTCTTTAATCTTGCCTTCTCGATCGGCTTGAGAACATAATCAACCGCCTGAACATTAAATGCCTCAAGGGCATAGTGGTCATATGCCGTAACAAAGACAATATCAGTGTCAGAGGAATTAATTTTTTCCGCCACTCCCATCCCCGTCATTTCAGGCATCTCAATATCTAGAAAGACAAGGTCCGGCTTAAGTTTTTGAATCTGTTCAAGCCCCTCAATTGGATTCAAGAATTTTCCTACAATCTCAATATCCCCTATCTCAATCAAAATGGCCTCCAATAAATTTAATGCCAATATCTCATCATCGACCAATACCACTTTGAGCATCATGGTCACCCCGTCTTTTTGCTAAATCTATGTTATAGTTTAAATTTTGATACGATTGATTGAAGTCCTTCAGCCATTTGAGCTAATACATCAGCCGATGCAGAGATTTCCTCCATTGATGCATTTTGCTCCTCCGCTGCCGAGGCTACATTCTGAATGAAGCTGCTTGATTCAGTTGCGATATCCTGTGCATCCTCCGCCGATTTAACAACCTTATCAGTACTTACCGTCATTTCTTTTACCATGGTTGCCATCTCATCTATTTGAGAAGTCACTGTTTTTACTCCCTGTTGTATTTCTTGGAAGGATTGTCCTGCACTATCTGCTAAGTTAATCCCAGCCTCAATGACGGAGCTATTTGTTATAGACGCTTTAATGGTTTCATCCATTTCCTGTTGAATGCCGTAGATCAGCTGATTCACCTGTTCCCCCGCCTCAGCTGATTGCTCAGCTAGCTTCCGAACTTCATCGGCAACCACGGCAAATCCTTTTCCGTATTCCCCTGCCCGTGCCGCTTCAATTGCAGCATTTAAGGCCAATAAATTAGTCTGTTCTGCAATGGAGGTAATGATCGAAATGACGGCACCAATTTGCTCTGACTTCTGTCCTAGAGAAAGAATGATTTTTTTCATTTCATGACTAGATTGTTTAATCTGATCCATCTGCTTTATGGATTCTAGGATCACTTCGTTTCCTCTAGTTGCTTGTCTAGTCGCTTCATTCGAAGAGGTGGCTACCTCTTGAAATTTTGCCGAAATCTGTTGAATGGTGTCAGAAATATTCTCCATTTCTTGTGCGGCATGGTATGCCTTTGACATCTGCTCTTCCGACCCTGTGGAAATTTTGTGAATCGATAAGGTAATTTCCTCTGTCGCCTTACTCGTTTGCTCACTGCTTGCAGACAGTTCTTCTGAAGTCGCTGCAACCTGTTCGGTTGTTCTTGCCACTTCTCCGATCATTTCTTGCAGATTTATGGTCATTTGGTTGATATCGTGAACAAGCTGACCAATTTCATCCTTTTGTTTGACCTGCAGGGGTTCTGCCGTTAAATCACCTGTGGCAAGTCTATTTACCTGCTTCATCATTTAACACATCAATCATTTGGATTACTTGTTTCGCACTATTTTTCAGCATTTGTCTCCCAAGTTCATCCATATTAGATTTGGAAGTTTCATAGCCTACGAAACCAATAACGAGACATGGCACTGATAGGATGAGCATGGCCACTGTAATTAATTTCAGTTGAATATTATACTTCATCATAACCCTCCACCACTCAAAATTCATGGTATAAGTCTATCAACCTCTACTGAACATATTCTGAACAAATATCCTACGAAATAGATTGAGGTTCTCTCAAAAACGGAAAATGTATTTCTGCTATCGTTCCGATATCATTGCTATCAATTGTAATCGAGGAGGATTCATAATGGGTGAGCCGTTTGGCAATATTTAGAAGACCCACTCCCTGCTTAATTTGTTTATCCTTATCCCATATTTTCCTGAGAACTTCCTTTGGAATCCCCTTTCCATTGTCAATAATTCGAAAAATGACCTGTCCGTTCTCTTTCTTAATGATTACTGTTACCTTTCCACCTTCAGACTTATTCTTGAGGCCATGAATAATTGCGTTTTCAACAAGCGGCTGCAGCAATAATGGAGGTATCAAGCAATGAAAATCCCCATCCATCTCAATTTCTAATTCCAGTTGGTCCGGAAATCTCGTTCGGTGAATATTCACGTAGGATTGAATCAATGAGAGCTCCTTCTCTAGTGGCACCAATCGACTTGTATTTTCGAAAGCAAAGCTTCCCCTCAAGAATGTTGCAAAATCTGTGATCATCGTTCGTGATTTTTCCAAATCAATATAGCTTAGAGATAATATCGTATTTAGCACATTATAGATAAAATGAGGCTTGATCTGCGCCTGCAAAAAGGCAATCTCCATTTTCGTAACCGTTTCTGATGATTCCTTCATTAATAATAGATTCCTTATCCTTGTCTTCAGTTCGGAAGCGACGAATGGCTTATGCAAGAAATCATTTGCTCCAGACTGAAACGCAGCAATCATATCCTCTGGAGTGATGGCAGCAGTCAGCATGAGTATAGGTAATTCCGAGAGATTAAAAGATTTTCTAATTTGTTGGCTAACCTCATATCCTGATAATCCTGGCATCATGATGTCAAGGACAACGAGAGCGATTTCAGGATTATTTTTTAACTCTTCAAGTACGGCCGCCCCATTATCGACTGCAATGATCGAATAGGCTTCTGACTCAAGTGTATCGATCAGAACTCTTAAGTTGACATGATCATCATCGGCAATCAGAATCTTTTTCGGACCATTTTCATATCGATATGGCAATGATAACGCTACCGGACTTTGGATCGAAAAATATTGCCTTGGGACCTTCTTTTTTCTCATTTCATTTGGGAAAGCAGCAGGTAAAGAAACTAAAAAAGTGGTGCCTTCTCCAACCTTCGAATGTACAGAGATTTCTCCTCCCTGTACTTCAACAAGCTGCTTTACGACACTAAGACCCAAACCAGCTCCCTTTACCGAATTATCGAATTGCGTGAAGGGCTCAAATAATCGTTCCATATGTTCTGGTGGTATCCCCACTCCCGTATCACGAACCTCCAACACCACCTTATCCATTTGCTTATAGCATGAAATGTCCACACTTCCAGCTTCCGTGTACTTCACTGCATTATCGATTAAATTATAGAGAATTTGCCGCAGCCTATCTTCATCTGCAAAAACAAATGTCCCTCGGGGGATATGGCTTGTCAATCGCAAATCCTTTTTAATCATATACTGAAAGATTTCAACAGTGACATGGATGAGCGCATACAAATCAACTGGGGTTTTCAAAAGCTTTAATTCACCTTGCTGAAGCTTCGAATAATCCAATATATCTTTCACAAGATGAGACAGGCGTTCCGCAATACTTAAGATAAGAGATACTTTTTCTTTTTCAGCTTCATTCATCCCCGAATCCTTTCTGTCTATGATGGATTGGGAAATCACAGTAATTCCATGGAGTGGCGTTCGGAATTCATGGGAGGTCTTTGCCAAAAATTCGTCCTTTAATTTGTCAATACGCATGAGTGCATTGGAAAGCTCTTCTTTTTTCAGAAATGAATCGGTAAAACGGTAGGAAATGAACAGGGAAAGCATTGTCAAAATAATAAACGGCAAAAAAGGTGGTAAAATGGTCAATTGAAAATTACTAATTACATTCAACGTACCGACGATAAAATACCCAAGTATGGCAACCGAGCTGACAGTTAAATAGACGGCTCCGGTTTCTTTATTCTTAATAGCTCTAATTTGGATAAAAATTACATACAAAATGATGATAAGCAGGTAGGTTGAATATGCCATCTGCAATTCCGAGTGAAGACGAATGGGCAATACACAAGTAGCATTTAGAAAAATTCCAGTTGCTACCAACAACTGCAAGATCCTTCTATTCCCATATTTTTGTAAGGCATAATAAAAATACAGAAGTAGAAAAATTCCAAAACAAATACTCGTAACCATTTGGATTCTCTCAAATACTTCATACGTCATATTCGGAATAATTGACAGCAGCACCTTCTCTCCATGTGAGGCGGAGTAGCCAATGACTGCCAAGCATAATTGAGAAAAATAGAACAGCTCAATATCTTTTTTAAAATGAAGATAACTTCCAAAGAAATAAATAAACATCATGATGAAAGCTGAAATGGTCACCCAATCATATAGAAGGGAGCTCTCATGAAGTTTTGAAATACTTTGCTGATCGCCAAAATAAATCGAACCGACGATTCCGCCGCCAGAAGCATAATCAAAATTAGCTACCTGGACGATTAATTCTATTTCTGTTTGATCTGGAGAAAAATAAACTGAATAAGGAATATTGTGCTGCACATATGTATCCTCATCCCCAGGCTGCCCGCTCTGTCCCTTCAGCTTCCCATCGATGAAAATAGCATTGGACATGCGTATATTCGTTGTCTTTATTCCAAAGACATCATCATTTTCATCGATTAAAATTTTGAGGCGGTACGTACCATTCGTATATTTCGGCACATTCGCTCCGTCAATTTCGTATTTTGTCCATAACGAGGGAACTTTGACGGAATGAGAAAGAGCTGAATCATATTGTTTTGGTTCCAATAATTGACCTGGAACAAACTCCCATTCCCCTTTGAGCTCAATTGCTCCCTATTGAAAATCATAGTCACGGGCATCAAGTACCCCATTCTTCGCTATGGGTACACGAGGACTATGAATCTGCTTAAATATTTGATTGGTAATGACACCTAACATCAATGTAATTACAATTAATAATACGATCACTGGTACTTTCTTCATTCGACCAATTCCTCACGCTCAATTTAAAATGTTCCTAGTAAGTTGATTGTAGTGTGGTTTTGGTATCCATTCAATACCGAAATTTTAAAAAATTATGGAAAAGTATAGAGAAAGGGGATGCTTCATTGATTGAAACATCCCCTTCCTCTCATTATTATTTTAGTATCTCTGTTCCATCTTTTTCTATTTTGTATTGATGCTCTCTTCCCGCTTCTTCAATCTCTTCATATGCCCAGTGAGTAGTTGGTACGTCCTTGAAGGTTGGAGTAGTTACTTCAGTTAATGGACCACGCTTGAAAAGACGGTTAAGCACCTTCACGGCTTGAGCTCTTGTTAGCTTTTCTTCTGGGTGGAAGTTGCCATCCTCATAACCAACCATAATTTCGGTAGCTTTCAAGAAATTAATGGCGTCAGCTGCCCAGTACTTTGCTGGGACATCCTTGTAACTAGCCTTGCTGATACTTGAGAGTTTTCCACAGCTATCAAGGTTTTTTGCATGTCTTTTTCTGTTTAGCTGTTAAAGTCAGGAGTCATTGATGACTACCGATTTTAGGACCTTCGGGTCCCTTTCTTTTTATGAGAATAGTATAAATTTCATTTGAATTCAATGGAACTTATATCCACTTAATGCCAATATAATTGACGAAAATAAAAAGAAAACGAAAGTGACGGTGGCGAACTTAATTCATCACCGCCACTTTCGTTTCCGAATAGAACGCCATTGAATATGACTCTTAATAGCTTAGTTTGCTGCTTTATCAACGAGACAACTACTAATCCATTTCCTTCTTTATATCTTCTATCATTTCTTTTGGGAGTCCTGTGAACTCTCTAATGCTATTAACGTCAATCCCTTTTCCTAACATTTTTTTGGCTATTTCTATCCCTTGTATCAATTTTCCTTGTTCGATTCCTTCTTTAATACCCTGTTTAATTCCCTTTTCAAAATAGGAATTTGGTAGCTTGAGCACCTGGTTCATCTCATGTTCTGGAAGCTTTGTTATTTCCTCTCTCATTCGTTCTTCCTCCTTTTCATTCAACCGTAAATACGTTTCAAAGAAACCGTAGAGGAGTTCCATCTTCGCTGGATTTAATTCCATTTTACTTAGCATTCGCAGAAATTCAAGTTTTACTTGAATACGTTCTTCTTCAGCGTATCCCATTTTACTTAACAAGGCTGCAGCAGCAGGATTATTATTGTGAATAAATGCTCGCCAATTTTTCTTAATGAGATGAAGCTGTAAATATTGAAACTCATGAATTTTCAATGTTGGAAATGAGATTGTAAATTGAGTAGGAATGTCACGCTTATTAGGATAGCTGAAGACGGCAATTGGAAGTATAGGCTTTCGATGGTGTTCGTAGAGGCGGCTGTTATAAATAAACATTCTTTCGTGGAATTCATGCTGGAAGTAGGATTGGGGCTCGATATGAACAATAACAATAGTGTCTTTACCCTTCAGCTTTGTTTCAACCAAAATATCGACCTCTCGTTTTTCACCCATTACAATATCGGTATATATTTCTTTATCTAGAAAAGTGAGTTGTGAGAAATCGATATACCCATACTCCTCAGGGAAAAAGGCTTCAATAAATTCTTGAAAAAACGTCTTGATGAGTTCTTTAAACAATCGGTCGTGGTCGATGTAATAATTGGTTTCCTCATAAACAATACTAGTCGTTATCAACTGAACACTTCCTTTCAATTAGAATATATAGCTATTTTATTGTATCATATAAATTTTAAAAGAGGATTGCCAGATTTAATCGTGGCAACCCTCTTGGTGTTATTGCTATTTTTTCAAAACTTCTTTTCCTTCAGCATCCATAGTAAATTCATGCTCTCTTGCTGCTTCTTCGATTTCTAAGGTTCGGTAGGTTCGGTGCCTGTCACTCCTCGAATTTTCTTGTTCCACATTCATGTTTCACGGAGGTTTTATTTCCTAAATTCTACATCAATCCATAGTTAATGTAGTTTTATATGTTTTTGTAATCTCAAATTGTTCGAAATTCCCCCATTCCCTCAATACATACAATACTATATTATAAAGAACCTTACAGAACAATTTCGACAAAAATCCACTTTAGTCCGTAGAAGAAAATAGGATCCTATTTCAATGTGTAATTGCTAGAATAAGTTTTTTATTGTCCTCTCGATAAAAAAAGGATTGGCTGAACAAAATCAAGTCGATCCTCTCTCTGCTATAAAAAAATTTCTCCAATTTCCACACAAAAACCATGCTGAACCCTCGATGTAATAACTCCTGTCTCAACCTTCAAGTCTTGCTGAACATACATACCATTAATTTGGATGGTCAAAGAAATAAAAAAGCGCTATAACGAAACGGTAATAGTATTAGGCTCTTTTCTCAAACATTGTTGCTTTTAGACAAAATGATTAAGCTAAACTAGTGATTTTGCTCGTATATTTATTAATAAAACGGAGAAAAGAGCTGTTTACTAAATGCGTATCGCACGCTACGTATGAAGAGGAATGGCTGGCAGTAGAGCCATTCCAAAACAACATTCCGTACGAAAACAGCCTAATATTAAATGCTGGGTTTGGTTAGAAAGGCTTAGAATTTCGACAACCAATGCGGGAACACCAATATATCTTTAATTGGGCAACCCTGTTTTATCACAAATCACAGCCAAGTCTGGTATAACAATTTTAGTTCCGTCTATTTTTTTCATTTATTGATTTGATTTTTCTTAACGTATTCTTAAAATTCTCTTACTCATTCCCTATCAAAAAGCAGTATAGTTAGGATACAGAATAATAAGAGTGGGGCGAAAGGCATATGAAAAAAAGGATTCTTGTGATTGAAGATGAAGTGCGTATCTCGAGGGTCATTTCACTGGAATTGATGCATGAGGGTTATGAAGTGGAAACGATTGAAAATGGAAAAGACGGTCTGTCTCGAGCGAAGGAAGAAAAATGGGATCTAATCCTTCTTGATGTGATGTTACCAGGGATGAGTGGATTTGAGGTGTTAAGACGACTTCGGATGGAAGATGAGAACACACCGGTGATACTTCTTACTGCACGCGATTCAGTATTTGATAAGGTAAATGGCCTCGATCATGGGGCAAATGATTATATTACGAAGCCATTTGAGATGGAGGAACTGCTTGCAAGAATGCGTTCTGCGATAAGAGTGTCGACTACACGTAACAGTCAATCTTCTGCCACTGCACTTAAAAGTATCGATGATCTAGAGATTGATGAGGGAGCTCGAACGGTTAAAAGGGCAGGCACTCCAATTGAATTGACACGAAGAGAGTTTGATTTGCTTGTATTCCTACTAGACAATCGGAATCAGGTGCTTTCAAGAGACCAGCTTTTAAACAAGGTCTGGGGCTTTGATTATGTTGGAGAAACCAATGTTGTCGATGTTTATATTGGCTATTTACGAAAAAAAATCGACCATGACTATGATTATCCCCTCATCCATACAATTCGGGGCGTAGGATTCATGCTAAAGGGGCAAAACACATGAGTATCAAGACGAAGCTAAGCTGGCTCTTAATCGGCTGGTCTCTTCTTATCCTGGTCGTCGCAAGTTCCATTATCTATTTCTCCTTTCTCAAGGTGACAGAAAATCGCGAAATGGATAATCTAGCCGATATAGGTGAAAGGCTCCTCGAAACAAGTGAGATAAATGATCTTTTCTCAGAAAAGATGCATCCCTTCTATCAATCATTTATCCCTGATGATGGAATGATACGAATTCTCGATCGCAATGGAGCCATAGTGTTTCGTGCTGCAGATGATGATGAACTGTACGAGCTCCCGGTACGGGCGTCTCAGGTGTCAAGATCAGAAATGGTTACCCTTGATGGAGAGATGGTTGCACTATTTTCGTCACCTATCTATAAAAATAATGAAATGATTGGTTCGATTGAACTCTCAAGAAGCATGGATGATCGGATTGAGGACCTTGATGTTCTACTCACCATACTCATCGGTGTTTCTCTCCTATTAATTGTGCTTGCTATTTTTTTTGGAAAATGGGTATCAAGGGTATTCTTAAGGCCAATCTCTGTAATCGGAATGACGATGAACAATATTCAGAAGGACGGAAGATTTAAGAAAATTCAGCTGCGTCAGTCTAGACGGGATGAAATTTATCAATTAGCGAACCATTTTAACCAGATGATTGATACTTTAGAGATTATGTTTCAGAAGCAGGAGCAATTTATTTCGGATGCCTCTCATGAATTGAAGACCCCGCTGACAGTAATTGAGAGCTACGCCTCTATGCTCAAGAGATGGGGCAAGTCTGACCCCGAGCTTTTAGATGAGGCCATTGAAGTCATTCAGGATGAATCGAAGAGACTGCATCATATGGTCGAGCAGTTCCTTGATCTAGCTACGATGAATCAGAAGCCTTTCGAGGTTGAAAACATAAATATTACTGAAATTTGTGAAAGCACAGCCAAACGGCTGCATATGGCAACCAATCGCAAAATTGTCATTGAACATGATGATGAGCCTTTGTTTGCCCTGTTTAATCGTGAAAAGCTGATTCAGGTTTTGATCATTTTACTAGATAATGCCTTGAAATATAGTGAAAAAGATATTGTTCTCCGTACATCCCAAAGCATCAATGGACCAGCCATCCAAATTATCGACCAGGGAGCCGGAATTCCCAAGGAGGAAATTAAGCGTTTGTTTGAGCGCTTTTATCGAGTTGATAAATCAAGGACGAGAACAACAGGTGGTAGTGGACTAGGCCTGACAATTGCCAACACCCTTATCGAGCAAAGCGGTGGTTCGATTGAAATTGATAGTGAGATTAATAAGGGCACAACAGTCACCGTTTATCTAAAAGCTGCCTCAAGCTTTTCTTAAGAATTTCTTACAAACATCAAATAATCATCTTAATTTCCGCTGTTACATTAAGGCTAATAAAGAAATGGAGGAATTGAAGATGAAACACTGGAAAAAATTTTCTATTATTGGGGCGATTGTGGCTGTTTTAGGAATCGGGGCTGTTTTGGTCTATGAAGAATTCTATGATGAGAGAAGAGGTTATAAGAACTACGTCAGTAATACGAACTCTCCGAACAGTAATACGCAAGGAACTACAGCTAACACCGGCATACAGGCAAATAATCTTTTTATCGAGCTTGACGGGAAGGTAACTGCTCTAACAAGTGATTCTTTGACCGTTGAGGTTCCTCTTCAAGGAAGTAAAACCTTCAAAATAGATGCTAATACTAGAGTCGAGGATTTTCTATTACCACTAAAGGAAGGCTCGTTGGTCGACATTAATGCTAACGGAGAGTTTGCCTACAAACTTGAGACAGATAGAACGATGGACGCCCACGGTACAATTGTGGCTGTAACAGACCAAGAGGTAACCATCAGCTATAATGGTTCTGAGCATGTATTCAAGAAGGCTTCAAACTTCCGCATTGAAACGGACGGATATATGGGCCCTATTGAAGGCCTCCCAGCAGATATCACCTTTAACGAAAATGTTGAAATTATCGGCATTGATATCGAAGATGACTACGACGGGGGCTATGATGATTAATTAAATTCTTTTTTTCAAAACAAAGCCAGATGATAGGCTTTGTTTTTTTGATAGAAATTGGATTTCTTAGGAAATTCTTAAAAAATATAAAGAATCATCTTATTTTCAATTGATAAAGTTAAGATAAATTAAGAAAAGGAGGAAAAATGACATGCTAAACTGGTTAAAGAATAATAGCTTTCTATTAGCCGTTCTGGTCGTAAGTTCGACTGCCATCGTCATGATGATAGCACAGAAGAGCAAGGAAACACCTGAAACTGCGGTTGAATCAAACCGGCAAATTGTTAGTTCTGAAGTGGCTGCCGCAACAACTAACGAAGTTGTTGAGACGGGTGAAGGTATAAAAGCCCAGGCATCTGAACAATCAAGTTCAGGACAGACATCTGCTACTACATCTGCTGAAACAGATACTACTACTGACGGCAGCAAAACGACGAACAGTCAAGCGCAATCAAAGAGTACTGCATCATCTACTAATTCTTCTACATCAAGCAGCACAGAAACAGCTCAAAAGAAGGTAACTACCTCTACTAATTCCAGTATCTCTTCAGGTACAGGAAATGTGTTTCGAAGTCTAGAAGGGAAAGTTACTGCCTATAGCAGCAATCAAATCACCATTGATGTTCCAATTGAGGGGAAGCTTACTTTTGCAATAAATAATCAAACCATAATACATGATCAGTATCATCCAATCGGTGTCGGCTCGTTGGTGGATGTAGATGCCCAAGGGAATGTTGCATACAAAATTGAGACAGAGCGTGTTGTTGAGGGACATGGGACCATTGTCAATGTTACAAACAATAGTGTAACTCTTGAAAAAAATGGCAAGCAGGTAACCTTCGCAAAAGCTCCACAATTTTATATGGACACCGACGGATACCGTGGAAATTTGGCGGGGCTATGGGCTGAATATACATTAACAAGTGAAAATAAAATCATTGGCTTAGACATCGAAATTGATGATCAATATGATGACTATGATGATGATGATCGGTATGATGATTAACTAATGGGAGGAGTCGCATATGAGACAGGGAATAAAAAGTTTAATGGCTTTCGGAATCCTCTGCACTGGGCTTTTTGCTGGGATTTCTAATACACAAGCCGCATCTGATAACAATACTTATAAAAGTCTGGAGGGAAAGGTTACTTTCTATGACGGTAAGAATATCACTATTGATGTCCCTTTTGATGGAACCCAAACCTATTCCGTCGATGCGAATGTTCGAATCAGTGACCGCACCATTCCACTTGCAGCAGGGGTCTTAGCTGAAATTGAAGGTAAAAATGGAGTCGTGACGAAAATCAAGACTGAGAAAACCTTTGATGATCATGGCACCATTATCTCTATCACAAATAGTGAAGTAACCATTGAAAAGAACGGCCAACAAGTAACCTTCACGAAGTCGAACAACTTCCGTTTGGACAATGATGGATATCGGGGTGATCTTAAAGGACTCCGTGCTGAATTCTCAATTGACAAAGATGATTACATTGTTGAACTCGAAGTTGATCATGATTAAGTAAAATGAGTCTCGAAACACCGAACAGCGTTTGAAATACAATTAGTCCCTACCTCTTTCAAGAGATAGGGATGATTTTTTTCTATGAAACTAGCTTTTCCGTCAGCATTCCCCTATTGCATCCGCTCAGGCATCCATAGTGAAAGCTGCGGGAAGAGGACAACAATGGCAAGAACAATGATCATAAGAACAATAAATGGGATAACCCCTCTTACCACCTGGCCTAGCTTCTCCTTGGCAATTCCACTGACAACGAATAGATTCAAGCCAACTGGCGGTGTAATCATGCCTAATTCCATATTGATGGTCATGATGATCGCAAAGTGGATCAAGTTAATATCAAAATGTTTTAGCATTGGTAGTAAAATTGGTAGTGTAATCAAGATGATGGATACTGCCTCTAGGAACATTCCCAGAATGAAAAATAAGATATTGACAATGATCATGAATACCCATTTGTTCATTTCACTTTCTGCAATCCAGCTACCAATTTGGAATGGAATTTGTGCGTTTGTTAAATATAAGCCAAAAAGGCTTGCTGCACCGATGATTAAGAAAATCATCGCAGTGATATTGATGGATTCAATAATAATTGGACGAATATCTTTCCAGTGAAGCTCGCGATAAATAAAAGCAGAAACGATAATACCATAGAATACCGCAATAACTGCCGATTCAGTAGGTGTGACAATCCCGCTGTAAATACTACCGAGAATTAAGAATGGTAGGAAAGCACCCCAAATCGCTTTGAGTGATTTTTTTCCTCTCTCCCCCCATGTAGCTGGTTTCCCTTTTCCGTAGCCATTCTTTTTTGCATAGAAAATAGCTGAAACGATTAATACTCCACCCAATAAGACTCCAGGAATAACTCCAGCCATGAATAGCTTACCAATGGATTCCTCAGATGTAATCCCGTAAATAATAAGCGGGATACTCGGCGGAATGAGGATTCCTAGTGTACCCCCAGCTGCAACAAGACCCATTGAATACTTCTTATCGTAGCCAGCATTCACCATTGCTGGAATCATAATCGACCCGATTGCCGCTGCAGTTGCAGGACTGGATCCAGAAATAGCCGCAAAAACCATACACGCAAGAATCGTAACAACTGCTAGTCCACCTGGTAAATGTCCAACCCAAGCTCTTAATGCTTCAATTAAGTATTTAGAAATACCACCGCGCGCCAAGAGGACACCAGCAAGAACGAAGCCTGGAATGGCCATCATCGGAAAGGAATCAAGAGCTGTGAAGATTCTCTGAGGAACCATATTCATATTGAAATCAGTTAGAAAAAGAACAACCATGGTCGATGATGCTAGACTGATCGCAATAGGTACCCTGAGAAGCATCAAAACTAAGAAAATACTAAGTAATAGGATTATCATAGTTCACGTCCTTTCCGCGCAGCTGGCTGACAAGCCTTTCAACAAACCGCACTAAGAATAAGACACCAGAGATTGGTAATATTAAATAAACAATCCACATTGGAATCCCCACATCGAGTGAGACCATTCCAGAGTGGAATCTATTTTCAACGAGAATGTAACCATAGTAAGTATAAGCAAGACAAAAGACGATGCTGATCGTTGTGGCAAAAATATCGACAATTCTCTTAGTTCCTTGAGAGAGCTTATCGTATACAATGTCAACTTGGATATGCTGGTTATGACGTAAAGCAATAGCAAATCCTAAGAAGGTTCCCCAAATAATAATATATCGAACAACCTCTTCCACCCATGCCTTCGGTTCATTAAAAATATATCGCATGATAACCCCATAAAATATGAGTGTGATGCCTGCAAAAAAGAATGTTCCTGCGGAAATTTCTTCAAACAAGCTCCAAACTTTGTTTAATTTTTTCATTTCCGTTTATCCCTACTTTCCAAAACCTAATCCAAACTTAAGGGCACTTGGAGAAAAATGTATGGGTGTCAATCATGTTAACTGACTGACACCCGTCCCTTCCTACTTCAGATTACGAATTCCATCAATTAATTCTTTTGTAATTACATCTTCGAATTCGTCATAGACAGGTTGCAATGCTTTCTCAAATGCAGCGCGCTCATCAGCAGTTAACTCAAGAACTTCCATCTTTCCAGAATTCTTTAAGTTGTCTAAGCTCTTATCGTTTTCTTCTTTAGCAAGCTTCCACTCAAGCTCTGTTGCTTCCTTCAAAGCTTCTTCTACTTGTGCACGAATGTCATCTGGCATACCTTCCCAGAAAGATTTATTTACAAAAATCGCATAGTCTAGACGTCCGTGTTCACTGATTGTCATATATTTTTGTACTTCTTGATACTTTTGTGTGTCCATGTTGTTATAAGTATTTTCTTGTCCATCAACCGTTCCTTGCTGAAGAGCAGCATAGGTTTCACCAAACGCAATGGTCGCACTTCCAGCTCCAAGTGCTTTGAATTGTGCTTCTAACACTTTACCAGCTTGAGCACGGAATTTAAGACCTTTCATATCCTCTGGTTTTTGGATTGGACGCTCATTGTTTGTAAAATGCTTAAATCCATTTTCCCAGAAAGCTAATCCCATAATATCGTTTGCTGCTAACTGATCACTATTTAATAATGTCTTAGCCACATCACTTTCAAAGAACTTATGAACATGCTCTTGGTCCTTGAAAAGGAACGGCATGTCTACATACTGCCAACGTGGGTCAAGCTTTACCATCTTTGTAACAGATGGTGCAATCATATGGACGTTTCCTGAAACAAGAGCATCTAGCTCATCGTTATCTCCATATAATTGCGAAGATGGATATACTTCAACAGTAGCTTTTCCACCAGTTTTCTCCTCAACAAGCTCCTTGAAACGCTCAGCTGCTTTTCCTTTCACACTATCAATAGAAGTAACGTGTGAGAATTTGATCACAATGGGCTTACTGCCTTTTCCTGAATCCTCTTTGCCTGAACCGCCAGACTCCTTAGAGCCACCGCCAGAGCATGCTGCTAACGCAATTAGAAGCACAGCTGCGAGTAGTGTTAACGCTTTCTTTTTCCAATTCAAAATGATTTCCCCCTTGAAATAATTTAGAATCTCCCACTTATTTGTTTTTTGGAAGACTCTTTATATAGTCAGCTCCGAACCGATCTGCAAAATTTTTGTAGACTGGTCTAAGAGCGTCCTCCCACCTTTGTTTCTCTTCTTCTGTTAAATAATGAATATCAATGCAATTACAGGTTTCTACCTCTCTCAATCCCTCATCATTCAACTGTTCAGCTCTTTCGATTTCCCATTTCGTCACTTCATCCATCGTTTCTTGAATGATGGATTGAATATCCTCCGGAAGCTGATTCCAGAAATCTTGATTCATCAAAACTACATAGCCAAGGTATCCATGATTACTGACTGTTAAATAATCTTGAAGGGAGTACAAGTGTTTACTGACGATATTGGAAAAGGTATTCTCCTGTGCATTCATTTGTTTTTTTTCCAACAGCTTGTACACTTCATTAAAGGAATTTGAATGCGTTGTAGCACCCAATTGTTGAAATTGATTTTGAATAACCGAACTAGGCATAATTCTAAATTTCAGTCCGATAAAATCATCGGGGTTCACGAGTGGACGAATGCTATTCGTCATTTGTTTGAACCCATTATCCCAAACTCCTAAAGGATGGTAGCCGCTCTTTTCAAGTAAATGTAGTAACGATTTTCCTTTTTCACCTTCAAGGTATTCTCTTACTTCTTTACTATTTTGGAAGGCAAAAGGTAGATCAATGACCTCCCATTCGGGAACAATGGTCGAAAGCTTTGACATAGCAGGAGCAACCATTTGAATATCTCCCTGAACCAAAGCCTCCAGCTCTTCTCCATCGCGATAGAGATAGCCATTGGGAAAAACTTGGACTTCAACAAACCCATTTGTTCTTTCCTTCACCAAACTTGCAAATTTCCTTGCCGCTAATCCCTTTGGGGTATTCTCACCGACAATATGAGAAAAGCGAATCACGATTCTCTCCTCTGCACTTAATTGCTCGTGATCCATTGGATATTTCTTAATATCACATCCTGAAAGGAAGATCATCATACCAACCAATATGAATCCATAAACGGTAAGCGCTGTTATCAACTCATGTGGATTCAACATGATAGCCATCCATCCATTCTTGTCTGAAAAATTCGCATAGTTCTATGTAGCAGTCCAGCAGTTCTCAAGGTGTTATATAACAAAATTTTTCTGATAATTTAGAGTATAAGGAATCTGGATTCAATCGACAATAAAAGACCATAAAGAAGATTATGGTCTTTTTGGTCTTGATTATTTTATTTGCAAGAAACAATATTGTTAGTTTGTAAGCCTGAGCGAGCCTTTGCTCACAGTTTTCGAACAGCAGTGAAGAGATGATGTGCCAAGTGAATATTCTTATATTGGAAGACGGCACCCATCCATTTAATTTTCACAGAAATAATAATGACTTGGCCTTCCGACACTTCCGTATTTGACTTCAAATTGTATTTTTCCCTGTTGAACTAGGTAATCTAAATACCTTCTCACTGTCACCCTTGCCATCCCCAAAATGGACGCCAGCTGTTCAGCTGTAGTAGGTTCGTCCTGATCGATTAATGCTAACAGAATTTGCCGCATTGTTTTTTCACTTAGGCCCTTTGGGAGATACTCCTCTGTCGTCTTAATTTGTTTCATTTCATCGATGTCTTCCTGCTTGAGGTCTGAAACGTCACGCAGTTTCTTCCACGTATTTTCGTAAGCTTCAATCGCTGTTTTGAAGCGATCAAAGCGGAATGGCTTCACAATGTAATCGACTGCCCCCAAACGGAAAAACTCATGAATGGTCTTCGTGTCTCTCGCCGCCGTGATCATAATAATATCCGTTGGAATCTCCATTTCTCGAATAATCTTCAACACCTCAAACCCAGAAATATCGGGGAGAAACATATCCAATAAGACGAGATCCGGTTTCATTTTCTCAATAAGTACGATGGCCTCGTTACCGGCCCTAGAGTGACCAATTAATGATAGATTAGGTATTTTTTTTATGAAGCCAGCATTTACTTCCAACACCATTGGGTCATCCTCTACTAAAAATACCTTAATCATTCTTCATCGCCCTATCTACTGAAATTCTAATTTCTGTACCAATCCCCACCTCAGTGGTTACCTCAACCTTGCCCCCGTGACTTTTGACAATATGGTCAACTAACGCCAGCCCAATCCCGCGTCCTTCTTTACTTTTAGTACTAAATCCATAAGTGAACATTCCCGCCAGTACATCCTCTGGAATGCCATTACCATTATCTTTTACGCAAATCAGCAGGTTGCTTTCGTTTCCTTGGATCAAGCAGTCAACCTCATGAATATCCTCCTGAGTTGAAAAAGCTTCAAAGGAATTCTCGATTAGGTTGCCTAAGATGGTAATCAGATCACCTGAACTAAATCCATCTATTAAATGATGTAAATAGCTATCTCTATTAATATGAAAATGAATATTCAACTCCCTCGCTCTAGACTTTTTCCCAAGCAATAGTCCAGATACAGAATGATCCTTGATATTCTCCTTCAAAAATTGGATGATGTTCTCCTCATTCGTTGTCTCTTCGATTATGTAGTCGAGCGCATCCTCTGTGCGATCCAGCTGAATTAATCCCGCAATACTATGAAGCTTATTCATGTATTCATGATTTTGAGCCCTTAGAGAGTCAACGAAGGTTTTTACACCTGTCAGCTCTTCTGCCAAATGATTGGCTTCAGTTCGGTCGGTCATTGTAATGAGAGACCCGGCTAGCTTCCCATGAACGAAAATTTTATAAAAGGACATTAGATACGTATTATTGTACAGTACTATATTTCGATTGATATTTTGTTGGTTCTCATCTTTTAGAAGTATCACAATCGTATCCCAAATCGATGGAAAAACCTCAGAGAGATGAATTTTCTCCTTAGTATAATCTTTTTCAGAAAAACGCAAAAATTGCTTTGCCAACCGGTTCATAAAGGTAACATCATGCTCTTCATCAATACTGATGATTCCCATCTCCATTGCCTGCATGACCGCAGAGCGCTCCTCTACGAGCTTAGCAATTTCGTAAGGCTCCATATCCATGGTTTGTTTCTTGATATGGTGAGCTAAAAAAAGGGAGCCGGCCAACCCAATTAATAGACCCCATAAAAGAGACAACAGGATTTTGTCTCGATAATTATCCATCAATGCCTGAAAGGTTGGCATCAATATCCCAACAACCGCTACACCGACCTGTTTAACTCCTTCATCATCCATCACAGGTACAAACGAGCGAATGGAATAACCGAGCGTCCCTTTTGCCTTTGATGTGTATTCATGCTCAGCTAAAGAAGCGCTTTCATCTCCTCCAACAAACGTCTTTCCTATCAAATCCTCAGAAGGGTGGGAGTAGCGAATTCGATTCATATCAAAGACAACAATATAATTTACATTTGTCGCAACCCTTGTTCTTTCAGCAATAGGCTGAATCACCTTTTCCCCATCCGGTTTGCCAACGTTGTTCTTAACATCAGGCATTTGCGCAACCGTCCTTGCAATCGCCATCGCGCGTTCTCCAAGCTCTTTTTCTAACACATTAGAAAAACTATCAACCATGATCCATCCGCTTGTCACTATCGAAATGGAGACAATCACAAATGACATCAATAGCATTTTTGCCCGTAACCCTATTTTGATAGGTATCACACCCTCTTAACTTACAACTCTATTATAAAATTATACATGATTGCTAGTATTTGTTTATTGAAAATTTTAATAAAATGATCTAATCTGTCAACTTCAAGAAAATATAATCCAAAAAAATAAGGGGATTTGTCAACGACGACAACATCCCCTTTAGGTAAAATATTCTTCAAGTGCTTGAACTAAAATATTTATATCGTTTTTTGTATTCATCGCCGAAAAGCTAACCCGTAGAGCACTATCGGCTAAGGCTCGGCTGAGTCCTAACGATTCGAGCATTGCCGGACCTCTTGAATGGTTAGATTTACAGGATGCACCGCTTGATATATAGATTCCTTTGCTGTCAAGAAACTGCACGACCTCTTTGTTGCGAGTACCAGGCAGTGAAAAATTCACAATATGAGGGGCTCCCTCCTTACTGGAATTAATCACAGCGGTCGGAATGCTTTTTGAAATCCTCTCTATGCAATAATCACGAAGCTTAGCCATATGAAATATGTCCTCCTGCAATCGGGCAAACGTCACTCTAACGGCCTCGCCAAAAGCGGCTATTAGGGGCGTACTTTCTGTCCCTGAACGCAACCCCCGTTCCTGTCCCCCTCCGAACATCGTGGTGAACAATTTTGTTCCCTTTTTCACATAAAGGGCACCAGCGCCTTTCACCCCGTGAATTTTATGTGCACTAATACTGATTAGATCTGCACCAATACTTGACGCTGTGAATGGAAGCTTCCCATAACCTTGGACGGCATCACAATGGAGCAGGGCTGGAGAACTTTTTCTTTTTATCATTTCATGTATTTCTTGAATTGGAAAAATCGCTCCTGTTTCATTGTTGACCATCATCACACTGACAAGTACGGTATTCCCATCGATTGCGTTTTCAAGTTCGTTAAGGTCCAATACTCCATTTGGCGCTGGAACATACTCTACCTGCCACCCCTGCCGCTTCAAATTTCTAATTGTTTTAGTCACAGCAGCGTGTTCCGCAACCGTAGTGACGATACGTTTACCCTTGCTTTCATTCGCCAGACAGGCACCCGTTATTGCCAAATTATTGGACTCTGTTCCACCAGAGGTAAAAAAGATCTCCTCCGACACTGCTCCTAGTGAGTCCGCAATGATTTTTCTCGCCTTCTCCATTTCTATTTTGCTTTCTCTACCCAGTCGATGAAGCGAAGATGGATTTCCATAAGTATTCGTTAGCATCTCAAGCACTTTGCTGGTTACCTCTGGATATGGTTTCGTGGTTGAGCTGTTGTCGAGGTAGATTTCCATTGGTTTCTTTCCCTTCTATTTATATATTCTAAGTGGTCAAAGGATTCATTAAGTAATTTTACATGCTAGTTTAAGTTAATTTTACAGATTTTCAATAAACTATTAAAGGCGGGGAGTTGGAGGCCTCAGAGATGCTTGAAGATAAGAAGGCTACATTATAGATTTTTATAGATTTTTAATGTCCTTAATAGGCTTCATTCTGCGCACTCACGAGGAGTGCGACAGCCCCGTTCTCTGTCAAATCATCTAGTTCCGCATCAATTTCAATCCACGCACTCACAAGGAGTGCGACGTTTTCTGGAGTAGAAGGATTGGGGATCGGAGTATTAATTTCAATCCACGCACTCACGAAGAGTGCGACCCAATTACATTTTACCATAGGGGGTCTCCTGGTATTTCAATCCACGCACTCACGAGGAGTGCGACTTGTTACCATTTTTCCTGTTATTGGATAGTTTGCTCATTTCAATCCACGCACTCACAAGGAGTGCGACAGGTAGCCGAGTGATTTTAGATGAAATAGGGGCGGAGATTTCAATCCACGCACTCACAAGGAGTGCGACTCATAACGCAAAATTCGATATACACATGTTGGCGAATATTTCAATCCACGCACTCACAAGGAGTGCGACGGTCGATCGGCCGTTTCGCCCAATCTTTAAACGTATTTCAATCCACGCACTCACAAGGAGTGCGACCAGAACTGGCTGAGTTGCAAATTCAATCCGAAATAATTTCAATCCACGCACTCACAAGGAGTGCGACTTTAAGGAGAAATAAGATTAATAAGGGAATAGTGGAATTTCAATCCACGCACTCACAAGGAGTGCGACTAAAATAAATTTATATAACTAGGGGGAATTTACAATATTTCAATCCACGCACTCACAAGGAGTGCGACCTGGAATCTGCTTTAAGTGTTACGGCTCAAAAGTTGAATTTCAATCCACGCACTCACAAGGAGTGCGACGATTTATGATAGCTTAATTTTAGCATTTAAGGCATTTCAATCCACGCACTCACAAGGAGTGCGACCGCGGTTATGCAAGAACACAGCTTCCTATAGCGATTTCAATCCACGCACTCACAAGGAGTGCGACTACATCCGCAAGACTTTGTAACTCCTTGGCGCAGAATTTCAATCCACGCACTCACAAGGAGTGCGACATGAAAAATGAAGATGATTTTCCGTTGTGCAGTATTTCAATCCACGCACTCACAAGGAGTGCGACAATATCGAATCAACTGCATTAAGTTTGGAAGAATCATTTCAATCCACGCACTCACAAGGAGTGCGACTGCCTTGAGAGTCGAAGTTTATAAGAAAAAGGAATTTCAATCCACGCACTCACAAGGAGTGCGACAGAGACTAAGAGGAAATTTTACTATTCGATGGATATTTCAATCCACGCACTCACAAGGAGTGCGACAATAACTAAGCCTAAGCAATAACCAAAAAGAGACGATTTCAATCCACGCACTCACAAGGAGTGCGACTAAAAAACTTGATGAAATACAAAAGCACCTCCAGATTTCAATCCACGCACTCACAAGGAGTGCGACCTGTTCAGCCATAGCTTCTGCAATTCCTTTATCAATTTCAATCCACGCACTCACAAGGAGTGCGACGGTGCTGCTTTTGTTTTCGGTGCGGATCTAATTTATATTTCAATCCACGCACTCACAAGGAGTGCGACCCGAATCAAATGACATTGAATCACCTATCACATTAATTTCAATCCACGCACTCACAAGGAGTGCGACAGTGATGCGGCTACAAACATATGTTCTATTGTCAATTTCAATCCACGCACTCACAAGGAGTGCGACAACTGACCACTAGCACTTGCAGAACTTGCAAAAAATTTCAATCCACGCACTCACAAGGAGTGCGACGACCCCATACTTAGTCTGACATCAGAGTTTGTAATTTCAATCCACGCACTCACAAGGAGTGCGACAGCCGCAACAATGATAAAAACAACAACATAGATATTTCAATCCACGCACTCACAAGGAGTGCGACTAGAAATGGATCCGTTATCGTTCCACTTTCCCGTATTTCAATCCACGCACTCACAAGGAGTGCGACGCTCGTCTCCTTCGTTTGCTTTGACTGTATATAGTATTTCAATCCACGCACTCACAAGGAGTGCGACGCCAAGAAAGCTACGCAGGCACTTCGCGAACTCATTTCAATCCACGCACTCACAAGGAGTGCGACCTCCTGTGACTGATAAACTAGATTTAACAGTTTCCGATAAATAATATTTTACACTTTTAAACTTGAATGGTTAGATTCTTTATCCTTCTGCCCTAGGGCAGGAGGATAAAGAAAAATCAGAACTTACTAACATCCGTTCCTATTAAAATATTTCTCTATCACTGTTATATTTTATTCGTTGATGATGATTTACAGTGATGGAGGACATGAAAGGTGGACAAGTTTGAAGTGTATGTAGAGATTCGTCAATTATTAAATCAAGGGTTTAGTAAAGCAAAAATAGCTAAAAGGCTGGGAATTTCTCGACCCACTCTGTATCGATATCTTCAAAAGGATCCGAAAGAAATGGCAGACTGGATAGATTCCCTCCAAGTCAGGACGAAAAAATTAGATCCATATAAGGATAAGATTTTATCCTGGCTCAAAGAGAATCCAGACATGTCAGCTGCTCAAGTGGAAGATTGGCTAAGAGAAAGATATTCTTCCTTGGAGATATCGGAAAGCACCGTCAGGGGCTATGTCAGGAAACTTCGAGAAGATTATGATATCCCAAAAGAAATACGTGTTCGTGACTATGAAGCTGTTCCAGAAATGGCCATGGGGGAACAAGCACAAGTGGATTTTGGGGAAACCATACAGGAGACCCCTGAAAAGAAGAATGTAAAACTTTATTTCATTGCTTTTGTCTTATCACATTCACGTTATAAATATGTAGAATGGCTAGATAGGCCTTTTACAACAAGGGATTTGATAAATGCCCATGAAAATGCTTTTAAGTGGTTTGAAGGGATTCCGCATGAAATGGTATATGATCAGGATTCAGTCATTGTGGTCAGTGAAAATGGGGGAAACCTCATTTACACAAAGGAGTTTGAAGTCTACCGACAACAGCGTAACTTAAAGATAAGAATTTGTCGCAAAGCAGATCCAGAAAGCAAAGGGAGAATTGAAAATGTAGTCGGGTATATTAAGAAAAATTTCGCAAAGCATCGGATATTTACCAATATCGATCGCTGGAATGAAGATTCGTGGAAATGGCTTAATCGTACAGGGAACTATAAAATTCATCATACTACAAAAAAAAGACCGGTCGAAGTGTTTCAAGAAGAAAAACACCATTTAAGACCAGTCCCTAACCCGTTAGAATTCAGTCATGTAAACCCTGTATCTAGTATAACAAGAACGGTTCGCCAAGACAATACAATCCGATATCAGTCCAACCGATATTCTGTTCCTCTAGGTACATTTAATAAACAAGAAAAGGTTTATATCCAAAGAACCGAAGAACATCTGCTTATATATGCATCTCCAAATGGTCCGTTAATGGCCAAGCATAAAATTTGTCATGGGAAAGGGCAATTGATTCAAGACCGGCAACATACTAGGGATCGGTCAAAAGGAATCGATGCCTATATGGATACAGTAGGCCGTTATTTTACGGATTTCCATCTGGCACAATATTTTCTGGAGGAAATCAGAGATCGATATCCTCGATATATACGTGATCAGCTACAGATCATCATGAATCAGCTAAAAAAGACGCCGCAAGAAATATCTAACCATGCATTAAAGGGGTGTGTGGATAAAGGGCTTTTTTGTGCAACAGATTTTGTCGATATGGTTCAGTATATCAAACGACAACGACAAATAAATGTTACAGATGTCCGTAAAGCCGAGGTTAAAATTAAACCATTCCATGGTCAAAATGCGTTTATTATTCAAACCTGTGCCCAAAAAAGAGATGTAAATGAATATATAGCTGTATTGGAGGGAGAAAAATGAGCCAATTAAAGAAAGCAGAAGAGCTTTTAAAAACCCTTCATTTATCAGAAGCAGCCCATTCTTTGTCTCAGCTTGTTAAACAAGCTGAGACAAGCGAATCAACCTATCTTTCCTTTCTTAACAGCATTTTGGAATATGAACAGAAACGAAGAGAGGAAAAACAATTGGAAAAAAGGCTAAAATGGGCTGCCTTCCCTTTTCAAAAAACACTCGACGAGTTTCATTTAGAAGAACAACAATCATTAAGTCAAAAGCAATTAAATCATCTGAGAGAATTAACATGGGTGGAACAATTATATAATATTATTCTACTTGGACCGCCAGGCATAGGAAAAACGCACTTATCAGTTGGATTAGGATTAGAAGCCATCAATCAAGGTTATAAGGTTATGTTTATCACCATGGGAGAACTGGTTCATGCCTTGAAAACAGAGGAAATTTCAAGGAAAGCACAAACAAAAATGAAAAGAATCCGTACTGCAGACTTAGTCATTATTGATGATCTTATGTTTATGGCAATGGATCAGCATGAAGCAAACCTATTTTTCCATTTAATCAATGACTTATACAACCGCTCCTCTATAATCCTAACCTCCAATAAAGCTCCGAAGGAGTGGGGTGAGTTATTAGGGGATCCAGCAATAACGACAGCCATTTTGGATAGGATCATCCATCGGGCAGAGGTCCTTCACTTAAATGGCGATAGCTACCGAATGAAACATCGAGCTACTATTTTTACTGAAAAAGTGTAAAAAATAAATTACCGAAAATTGTAACATTCTACTTGACGGTCACACCTCCTTGCCGTTCTTGTCTTTTAGGCCTGTGTATTATTTCAATCCACGCACTCACAAGGAGTGCGACATACATAACGTAAGTCTCGCCGTCAGTTGTTTCATTTCAATCCACGCACTCACAAGGAGTGCGACATTAACCACTCTTCATTTGGACGTTCCATGTGTATTTCAATCCACGCACTCACAAGGAGTGCGACTTCAAGGATGGAAAATAGGATTTAGCATCGATATATTTCAATCCACGCACTCACAAGGAGTGCGACCTTCTTTTGAGATCGGATTACAATGTCCGAACTCTATTTCAATCCACGCACTCACAAGGAGTGCGACGAGAACTAGCCCAAGGGTTAGCAAAAGATAATTTGATTTCAATCCACGCACTCACAAGGAGTGCGACAAGATTTACCGTGCATGGTTTGACCCCAGATAAAATTTCAATCCACGCACTCACAAGGAGTGCGACACAGATGGAATTAAGTATTTAGATAAGATAAAAATTTCAATCCACGCACTCACAAGGAGTGCGACTAAGCCTGTAATCCTTCCAGTAATGCTTCTTCCATTTCAATCCACGCACTCACAAGGAGTGCGACTACAGCGTAACAAAATTCTTGTAAGTCATCAGGATTTCAATCCACGCACTCACAAGGAGTGCGACGACCATATTGAGCAAATTTACCATCAGTACTATGAATTTCAATCCACGCACTCACAAGGAGTGCGACGCCGATCAAGAATCCCTGACAAAAAATACAATTATTTCAATCCACGCACTCACAAGGAGTGCGACAAGCTTCTAATAACAGAGCAAAATTTGCAGTGACAATTTCAATCCACGCACTCACAAGGAGTGCGACTTTTCACGTGATCCGATTTTAACCCCTGCTCCTATTTCAATCCACGCACTCACAAGGAGTGCGACATAATAAGTATAAAGTTAATATTAATTTAATTGATATTTCAATCCACGCACTCACAAGGAGTGCGACAAGAAAGTGAAATCCTTAATCCTCAAACAAGCGTATTTCAATCCACGCACTCACAAGGAGTGCGACGACTTTTTCGGAGTAACAGTAGATTATCTTATAGATTTCAATCCACGCACTCACAAGGAGTGCGACACTTCAAGGTTGATTCTTATGAAAATGTTGTATGTATTTCAATCCACGCACTCACAAGGAGTGCGACGCTGATGCTGTAGATTATTTAGCGTCCTTAAATATTTCAATCCACGCACTCACAAGGAGTGCGACTGACTATAAACAATGATGTTATATAATTAATAAATTTCAATCCACCACTCACAAGGAGTGCGACATCATGCGCTTGAGGTTATTATTGATTATTTGTCATTTCAATCCACGCACTCACAAGGAGTGCGACCCGGCAACATCGCACGGGCTAGCGGATTGAGAGCATTTCAATCCACGCACTCACAAGGAGTGCGACAAAATGTGAGTGTCAACGTGTCGGTCATTTTTATCATTTCAATCCACGCACTCACAAGGAGTGCGACTAGAAAACTAAATGATAGGAGTGTTTATAAATGATTTCAATCCACGCACTCACAAGGAGTGCGACCAATCTCGCAATTTCGGCAAGTGTTTCCTCGGCTAGTTCAATCCACGCACTCACAAGGAGTGCGACCACGATGATTCGGCGCGAGCATGCTCATAAGCCCCAAAATGAACTTGGACAATAAGAGTATTTTATTTTATACTGCCTAATGTACCAAGGAGGTTAACATCATGCCAAGAACAAAACA
>NZ_JAUSTU010000023.1:0-48909 GCF_030813005.1 Anoxybacillus andreesenii | reverse complement strand
CCACTATCTGAACTACCATCTATGAAGTTATCAAAGAGCAATAAACGAACTGGAAATTACCTCGAAAGAGGATTCTAAACTTACTATACGAGGAGTAACGATCATGAGTACAACAGAGCATAAGAAAGAAGCGCCAGCCCGTGTTAATTGTATGGTGATAACAGTTAGTGACACGAGAACTAAAGAAACGGATAAAAGCGGACAAACGATGATTAATTTGCTTGAAGCTGCAGGTCATGTTATTGGAGACTATGTGATTGTGAAGGACGAGCAGGAAGCCATTAAGGAGGCTATCATCAAAGGGTGTGAGAATCCTGACGTTGATGTCGTCTTAACGAATGGTGGAACGGGCATTGCGAAGAGAGATGTTACGATTGAGACTGTTCAAGGTCTGTTTGAAAAAGAGATAAATGGTTTTGGAGAGCTGTTTAGAATGCTCAGCTATCAGGAGGACATCGGTTCAGCGGCACTTCTTTCCCGTGCTGTGGCAGGAGTTGTGAACAACAAGGCTGTATTTTCCACACCTGGCTCCACGGGAGCGGTAAAGCTAGCGATGAACCGGCTGATTCTACCAGAGCTCGGTCATGTTGTGAGGGAATTGAAGAAGGACTTGTAGAAGGGTTGAGTGCCTATGACGACAAGAATAGTGGAAATCGGTTGGAAGTTGTCGTCATACAAGGTCAATGACGACAAGAATGGCGAGAACTCACCGGAAGTTGTCGTCATACAAGGTCAATGACGACAAGAATGATGAGAAATCGACAGAAATTGTCGTCATACCGGGCCAATGACGACAAGAATGACAAGAAATGACCGGAAGTTGTCGCCATAACAGGCGAATGAGGACAGGAAACGCCGAATTCCAGCGAATCCTGTCCTCAAACACAACCCTGCTCACCCAAAAGCCCCTTCTAGCTAACCCTATGGATTTTGTCCAACAACGAAGTCTCCCTATTGATGCATCTTCTCCGTAACATCCTGGTTTGTCCGATACCAGAGCCATAAATCATTGATAATCGAAGCAAGCTCTGCAATTTCGCTGTTCAACTCGCAGGACCTCGCAAAATCAGCTTCATCTGAAAGCTGTGCTTGTTTTCGATTGATGATCTCCTCCAGTTCAGCAATACGATCAGGAATTCTTCCACGAATTTTCTCCCAATGAAGCAGAATCGACTGCTGTGTTTCCTCACTATATTGATCCCACTCCAGCTGTAAATTGGGGGTGGAAATACCCAATCGTTCATTCTGTAAAAAATATTCATTCATTTAAATGCCTCCAACAGAAGTTCGCTTTTCTCTATTCTACTATACTAGTGAAAAACCTTCCATCCCGACAAAATCCAAGGGAATAAAAATTATTTTTATACAAAATGAAGAATAAGTATTGAAATGTATAATAAATCTTGGTAAATTTATATTCAAGATAAAGAATAAAAATATAAACAAATGAATAATTATTCAAACAAACCATCATTCTATAAAACTAGAATTGGCATTAAAGGGAGGAAATTTTAAACATGACAAATCAAAAAGTAGTATTAGCTTATTCCGGGGGACTCGATACTTCTGTTGCGGTTAAATGGCTGCAGGAACAAGGATACGATGTCGTTGCCTGCTGCTTGGATGTAGGGGAAGGAAAAGACCTCAACTTCATCAAAGAAAAGGCCCTAACCGTTGGGGCAGTGAGCTCTTATGTGATAGATGCAAAAGAGGAGTTTGCTAATGAATATGCATTAGTTGCCCTTCAAGCCCATACATTATATGAAAATAAATATCCACTTGTGTCGGCATTATCCCGACCTTTAATTGCCAAAAAACTTGTAGAAGTGGCGGAGAAAGAAGGAGCCGTAGCAGTTGCCCATGGTTGTACCGGAAAAGGAAATGACCAGGTGCGCTTTGAGGTATCCATTCATGCCCTGAATCCTAATCTAAAGGTGCTGGCTCCGGTTCGGGAATGGAGCTGGTCTCGTGAAGAGGAAATTGAATACGCGAAACAGCATGGAATTCCAATTCCAATCAATTTGGATAGCCCTTATTCCATTGATCAGAACCTTTGGGGTAGAAGCAATGAATGTGGAATTTTGGAGGATCCATGGGCTGCACCACCAGAGGATGCCTATGACTTAACGGTGGGCCTTGAAAATACTCCAGACACCCCAGACATGGTTGAAATTGAATTTGAACAAGGGGTACCGGTTAGCTTAAACGGCCAGAAATATCCATTATCCGAATTGATCTTGGAGCTGAATGCTCTTGCAGGCAAGCATGGGGTTGGGCGGATTGACCATGTTGAGAATCGCCTCGTGGGCATCAAATCCCGTGAGGTGTACGAGGCACCAGCGGCCATGACGCTGATTAAGGCACATAAAGAGCTTGAGGATTTAACTCTTGTAAAGGAAGTCGCTCATTTTAAACCGGTGATTGAAAAAAGAATCACAGAAGTGATCTATGATGGTCTTTGGTTCTCTCCATTAACCAATGCGTTAACTGCCTTTTTAAAGGAAACGCAGAAATTTGTAACAGGTACAGTTAGAGTCAAGCTATTCAAGGGTCATGCCATTGTGGAAGGAAGAAAATCGCCTTATTCCCTTTATGATGAAAAATTGGCCACCTATACGAAGGAAGATGAATTTGACCATAGTGCAGCAGTAGGCTTCATTCAATTGTATGGACTGCCTACAAAAGTTCAAAGCATGGTACAAAATAAGAAGGTGACAGTGTGAAGAAGCTTTGGGGTGGAAGATTTACGCGTACTGCAGAAGAATGGGTCGATGAATTCGGTGCTTCCATTTCCTTTGATCAAGAGCTCGTGCTAGAAGATCTAGACGGCAGCATCGCCCATGTAACGATGCTTGGAAAGTGTGGGATTATAGAAGAGGAAGAGGCTGGTCAGATTAAGAAGGGCCTCTTGGCTCTTAAGGAAAAAGCTATCAATAACGAGCTAGAGTATTCCGTTAAGCTGGAAGATATCCATCTTAATCTTGAAAGCCAGCTGACAGAGATGATTGGTTCAGTTGGGGGCAAGCTTCACACGGGAAGAAGCCGCAATGATCAGGTAGCAACCGATATGCATCTTTACTTGAAGAAACAAACGGGTGCCATCATTGAGCTCATTCATGAAATGCAATCGGCCCTTCTTTCCCAAGCGAAGCTCCATGTAGAAACGATTATGCCTGGCTATACCCATCTCCAAAGAGCACAGCCAATCTCATTCGCCCATCATTTAATGGCCTATTTTTGGATGCTCGAGCGGGATAAGGAGAGATACAAGGAATCGTTAAAACGGATTAATATATCACCCCTTGGGGCGGGAGCTCTAGCGGGGACGACATTCCCTATTGATCGGAAATTGACAGCGGAGCTTCTTGGGTTTGAGGGGATTTATGAGAATAGCCTTGATGCTGTGAGTGACCGTGATTTTATTCTTGAGTTCCTTTCAGCAAGCTCGATCCTGATGATGCATCTTTCTCGATTAGGGGAGGAAATTATTTTATGGTCATCCCAGGAGTTTCGCTTTATTGAATTGGATGATGCTTTTTCAACGGGAAGTAGCATCATGCCGCAAAAGAAAAACCCTGATATGGCGGAGCTTATCCGTGGGAAGACAGGGAGAGTATATGGGAATTTAATGGGACTTCTGACAGTCCTAAAAGGGCTTCCTCTTGCCTATAACAAGGACATGCAGGAGGATAAAGAAGGAATGTTTGATACGGTCAAAACGGTGACAGGCTCTCTGAAAATTTTTGCCGGTATGATTCATACGATGACGGTGAACACAAACCAAATGGAAGTGGCAACGAAAAGTGATTTCTCCAATGCGACTGAGCTCGCTGATTATCTTTCCGAAAAGGGCATTCCTTTCCGCGAGAGTCACGAAATTGTTGGCAAGCTCGTGCTTACCTGTGTGAAGAAACAATGCTATTTAGCTGATTTGACATTGGAAGAGTTTAAAGAAGCCCATCCCCTCTTTGAGGATGATATTTACCATGTTCTGAATCCCGCCACCGCAGTAGAGCGAAGGAATAGTACTGGAGGAACTGGCTTTCAGCAGGTACACCTAGCGATTGAAAAAGCAGAAGCTCTATTAAAAGAAGCACGCTAAAGTTAGCGTGCTTCTTTATGATCGGTATTTTCAAACCAATTTCACTTTAATCTTATTGTTTCAGAAGAAATAATGTACGAGAATGGATCTTTCTATGATTCATCCTTTTCTGTGCGAATGACCAACACGTCACATGGTGCATATCGAGTAATATGCTCTGAAACGCTTCCGATAAGGAATCGCTCGACCGCATTTAATCCAGTTGCTCCACAAATAATTAAATCGATATTGTTTTTCTTAGCAATGTCTTTTGGAATTTTCACCTTAGGGGAGCCGTAATCTACAATAAAAGATACTTCGTGAACCCCGGCATCCTGTGCTTGCTTTTTATAATTTTCCATAAGCTCTTTTGCAAAATGGTCTGCTCTTTCAGCAATGGTTCGATCGTATGCTTCAACGGTGGCGAAGGTACGTGTGTCAATCACATGTACTAATGTCATTTTTGCGTTGTTTCTCTTTGCAACCTCAATGGCTTTTTTAAACGCCCATTCTGCTTCTGTTGATCCATCAACAGCAACTAAAATATTTTTATAAGTGAGAGTCATTTCCATCTCCTCCTTTACCTAAATTATACAACTAATTCTTGCGAATATCTGTAACAAAATTTCGAAAACTAGCTAATGTAGGAATTAATTTTGAGGGGGGTTCTTAGTGAAGAAGGAGTCGAAAGGGAGCTCAGCTTTCTTCTATGATGAGCAGGGTACGGGTGTTGTCAGCGAGCAAATCATGAATGCTTATAATAGCGGTGTGATTGACCAGTCAGATGGTGCTTTTGATATGTCAAAGTTCACTGACGCAAAAGAGGATTAGTAGGACTAGAAAGAGGGGTGAATGATAGCGTCACCTCTCTTTGCATATAGATGACTTTGTTTAAGTGAGGACTAGTGATATTCGTGATAGAGCCAACTATCCCTTGCTCGTTAGAAAATATTTCTTTATGCTATACTTAACAAGGTGTTATAGTAATATCGAGTTTGAACATTTTTTAGGGAGGGAAAAGTATGCGCATTGGGGTGCCTAAAGAAATTAAGAACAATGAAAATCGTGTCGCGATGACACCTGCTGGAGTTGTAAACTTAGTAAACAGTGGACATGAGGTATACATAGAAACTGAAGCGGGTTTAGGCTCTGGTTTTTCTGATTCCGACTATATGAATGCTGGGGCGACTATTGTAAGCCGAGCGGAGGAAGCCTGGTCCAAGGAAATGGTTATGAAGGTAAAGGAGCCATTGCCATCTGAGTATAAGTACTTCCGTGAAGGTTTGATCTTATTTACATATTTACATTTAGCGGCTGAGCCAGAGTTGGCCAATGCTTTAATGGAGCATAAGATCACTGCGATTGCCTACGAAACGGTCCAGCTCCCTAATAAGTCTTTGCCCCTCCTTACGCCTATGAGTGAGGTAGCAGGGCGAATGGCAACGCAGGTGGGTGCACAATTTTTGGAAAAGGTGAACGGCGGAAAGGGGATATTATTATCCGGCGTCCCAGGTGTAAAAAGAGCGAAGGTAACGATTATCGGTGGGGGAGTTGCAGGAACCAATGCTGCTCGATTAGCGGTTGGACTTGGTGCGAGTGTAACGATTATCGATTTAAACCCCGATCGCCTTCGTCAACTAGATGATATTTTTGGTAGTGACGTGACAACGCTGATGTCGAATCCATATAATATTGCCGAAGCGGTCAAAGAATCTGATCTCGTGATTGGTGCCGTGCTTATTCCAGGTGCGAAAGCTCCAAAGCTAGTAACGGAAGAAATGGTTGAAGCGATGACACCCGGATCAGTCATCGTGGATATTGCCATTGACCAAGGTGGTATTTTTGAAACGACGGATCGCATTACTACACATGATAATCCAACCTACAATAAGTATGGGATTGTCCATTATGCTGTCGGAAATATGCCTGGAGCGGTTCCACGCACATCGACCATTGCTTTAACCAATGTAACGGTTCCGTATGCTATCCAAATAGCTAATAAGGGATATCGTCAAGCTTGTTTAGAAAATGAAGCTTTACTAAAAGGAATTAATACATTGAACGGTTATATTACACATGAAGCCGTAGCGAGCTCTCTTGGTTTTGAGTATAAACCAGCGAAAGAGCTTCTTGAATAAATAGATAGAAAATCCTCTAAGGGAAAAGCCTTAGAGGATTTCTTTTGCCTAAAAACCTGTGACATCATCGTAGCTGGTCCATGACAACTAGGATTAGAACCGGTTCTATTTGATGATTTGTAATTCCTTTGGAAACTTCGTTAACACTTCTAGTCCTGAATCGGTGACTACGACATCATCTTCAATTCGAACCCCCGCGACCTCAGGAACATAAATCCCAGGTTCAATCGTGAATACCATTCCTTTTTCGAGGAGCAGCCCATTCGTTTCGGTTAAGGATGGGTACTCATGAACACTGATCCCAAGTCCATGGCCAAGTCGATGAGGGAAATATTCCCCGAATCCTGCCTCGGTAATGATATTTCTTGCGCTTAAATCGACTTCGGAGCAAGGCATACCTGGTTTCGCAGCCGAAACAGCTGCCAGCTGCGCCCTTAAGACCGTATCATAGATTTCCTTTTGCTTGTCATTGATGTCGCCATAGGCCACCGTTCTCGTAATATCAGAGCAATATCCATCAACAACGACGCCTAAGTCAAAAAGGACAAGGTCTCCTTTTTGGATCTTTGTTAGACCTGGATTTCCATGTGGTGATGCCCCATTTGCTCCAGTTAAGACCATCGTTGAAAAGGACATGGCAGCCACACCCTTTTTCTTTAAGGCGTACTCAATCGCTGCAAGCACATCAAGCTCTGTCTTTCCTTCTTTAATTTCAGAGCAGCCTACCTCAATGGCATAATCAGCTAGTGCACACGCTTCACGAATGATCGAGAGCTCCTTCTCGTCCTTTATCATTCGAAGTTGTCTAAGCTTTTCTTCAGCCGACACAAAGCTTGCGCTTGGGAAGAGATGAGAAAGTTCCTCGTAGCGTTCAACATTTAAATGTTCTTTTTCAACAGCAATACGAGAAATTTTTCCTACCCTTTTAGATACGGCGTTTTGAACAAATTCCCAAGGGTTTTCAATATCGCTATAGCCGATAATTTCGTATGGCCATCCTGACTTCCGAGCGTCCTCCTTTTCCATGGCTGGACAAATGAGGAACGGCTCCTCCTCTTGGAATACGGCTACCCCGAGGAGTCTTTCATGAGGATCACTATAAAAATTACTTAAATAAAAAACATTTTCTGTTGATGTGAGAAAGCTAACTTGCACATCTGCTTCCTTCATCCATTGGGAAATTTTTTGCACTCTATCCATTGTTGGTCCCCCTCATTAATTTTTCTATTTTAAAGGCTGTGTTCATGTTCAGTGTTGATATTAGCCATATGTGCATGGTGTGAACGGGTTTTGCTCGGCACGAGCAACGTAGTGAACCCATGCACATATGGCGATATCAAGATCAACATTAAAATTTAACAGCTCTATATTTTAAAAGTAGCAACTTCAGGAGCAAAAGTAAACTTTTAGATACTATTGGAAATAGATAGTAGAGGAGGAATAAGAGATTATTTGTTGAAGTAAACATAGAATGACGAGATTGGAAGGAGACAAAAAGATGAAAATTTCATATCATGGACATTCAGTTGTAAAAATTGAGACGCAAGGTAAAACCATTCTAATGGACCCTTTTATTCGGGGAAACAGCTTAACAGATTTAAAGGTGGAAGAGCTACGTCCAGATTATATCCTCTTAACCCATGGGCATAATGACCATGTTGGCGACACGCTCGAGCTTGCGAGGAAAAGTGATGCGCTAGTCATTGCGAGTCCTGAAATCGAAACTTACTTTGGCTGGAAAGGACTCAAAACTTATGGAATGAACATAGGTGGTAGCCATGAATTTGAGTTTGGAAAGGTGAAGTTTACTCAAGCTTACCATTCGACTGGGTATGAGACCGTGGATGAACAGATCATTTATTTGGGCATGCCAATGGGGATTTTATTAACGATCGAAGGAAAAACCATTTATCATGCTGGGGATACGGGACTGTTTTCAGATATGAAACTGATTGGGGAAAGACATCCAATTGATCTTGCATTTCTTCCAATCGGAGATAATTACACAATGGGACCAGAGGATGCAGCCTATGCGGCAGGGCTTCTAGGAGCAAAAACAGTCGTGCCGATTCATTACAATACCTTCCCGGTAATCAAACAGGATCCCCATGCATTTGTCAAACTACTTCCTGAAGGTCAAGGGAAGGTGCTCACACCTGGCGAGTCGATCGATCTTTAACCTAATGAGCGCGGTATTATGCCGTGCTCTGTGCATAGAAAAAGCTAAAAAATCAGCAATAAAGATGTCATTTTCCTAGCCTGTCCGCATATGAATATTGCAAGAGGTGAATGACATGAACAAAAACCGCTATTTGCTCTGTCTATTGGGATGTGGAGCGATGCTTTATTACGCTTTGCCGAGATTGCCTGTTTTAGAGGGGAGCATGGCTTCCGTATTTGCAATTTCCTGGCTCGTTCTATGTCTCTTTGTGATTGCAGGAAATCTGTCCGCATTGCTATATGCACCGAAAAAATCAAAAGCAAAGCCGAGACCCCTTAAGCGACAAATGCATAAGAAAATTCGTCAATATTACTAATTTCTGCCTAGTTGATTGAATATCTAGCCAATTTCACTTTATAATGGGAGGAAAGAAGCATGTACAGATGTGTCTTGAATTTTTTATAAAGGGTGAAGCTCTTGGCTACGAAGCATGAACAAATATTAGAATATATTGATGGATTGCCAATTGGGGAAAAAATCTCTGTAAGGCAAATCGCCAAGGCGTTAAATGTAAGTGAGGGGACTGCATATCGTGCGATCAAGGATGCAGAGAATAAAGGGTATGTAAGCACGATCGAGCGTGTTGGTACCATCCGGATTGAGCGGAAGAAAAAAGAAAACATCGAAAAATTAACCTATGCAGAGGTCGTCAATATTGTTGACGGCCAAGTTTTAGGTGGACGAGCAGGTCTTCATAAAACGCTTAATAAATTTGTAATTGGTGCGATGAAACTCGAGGCGATGATGCGCTATACAGGGGCAGGAAATCTTCTTATCGTTGGAAATCGAACGAAGGCTCATGAATACGCTTTGAATGCAGGCGCTGCGGTGTTAATTACAGGAGGCTTCGATACGGAGGATGAGGTAAAAAAATTGGCGGACGAGCTTCAGCTCCCTATCATTTCTACTAGCTATGATACGTTTACCGTTGCGGCCATGATTAACCGGGCGATCTATGACCAGTTAATCAAGAAGGAAATTGTTTTAGTGGAAGATATTTTGAAGCCTGTTACAGAAACCATTTATTTAAAGACGACTGACAAGGTTGAGAAATGGTACGAGTATAACCGCAGTACAACCCATGGTCGCTATCCTGTTGTGGATGCAAATATGAAGGTGCAAGGAATTGTTACTTCAAAGGATGTCATTGGTGCTGATCTGAATCTACCCATCGAAAAAATTATGACGAAAAATCCGATGACTGTAGGTGGACAAACAAGTGTTGCCTCCTCTGCACATATGATGGTTTGGGAGGGCATTGAGTTACTGCCTGTCACGGACAATAACAATAAACTCCTTGGAATCATTAGCAGACAGGATGTTCTTAAGGCACTGCAAATGATTCAAAGACAGCCGCAGGTCGGAGAAACACTCGACGATATTGTCACAAGTCAGCTCATTTTAACGAAAGGGAAAACCAAAAGTGATGAAACTTATCGTTGTGAGGTCACCCCTCAGATGACCAACCATCTTGGAACGATTTCATATGGGGTTTTTACGACGATTGTAACGGAAGCGGCCAATGGAGTGCTAAGAGGTTTTAAGAAGGGCGACCTTGTCGTTGAAAATATGACGATTTATTTTCTTAAGCCAGTCCAAATTGATAGTACACTAGATATCCACCCTCGCGTTTTAGAGGTAGGGCGTAAATTTGGAAAGGTGGATGTGGAGGTTTATAATGAAGGTGTATTAGTTGGGAAGGCGATGATGATGTGTCAGCTTATTGATCGCCAGTAATTATTAAGCCGCCCTTTCTCTGAAGAAAGAGCGGCTTCAATGATTACTGATGCTTGAACTGTTCGGCTTCCTCAACGGCAAGAGGCAGATAAAACTTATACGACTTGATTCCACCCCACACATTTATAGCTCCTAACAGGACAAACACAGTCCCAACAATATAGCTAACAGCTGAATGATTGACAAAGAACTGATTTAATCCAAAAAAAGCAACGAAAAGACCTAAGCAAACGCTAGCCTTTGAAGAAATCCACTTTTTTTCGGCAGGTCTATTGGTTCGAAAATATTTTGCTTTATAAAAAACATAAAATGACAATGAGAATATAAAAAGGATAACAAGAATAGGCATAATACTTCCTCCATATTTCGACAGCTTCCTATATTTTAACGATTTTCTAAGAAAAAAGCTAGAAGAGTGTAAATCTTACATTAAATCTAAAATCATATTCTACACTTCTCAACCGAAAAATTTAGAAAATATAGCCTTTTCTTTTATTATTTGTGGTAAAAATGATAGTAGGAATAGATTTAAAGGCTAATACTTGTCAAGAGATTGACTTCCATAAAAGGAGTACAAAATGAAAGAGCAAATTTTAGAGAAGATCAAACAATACGAAACCATTATTATCCATCGTCATGTACGTCCGGATCCAGATGCATATGGCTCACAGGGCGGATTGGCGGAAATTTTAAAGGCCTCCTTCCCCGAAAAAAACATTTATACCGTTGGGAAAGAGGAAGAAACCCTTAACTATCTACGCAGGCTCGATGAGATCTCAAATGACGTCTATCAAGGCGCTCTAGTGATTGTGACAGATACGGCAAATGAAGCAAGAATCTGTGATGAAAGATATCAATTGGGTGATTTTATCATCAAAATTGATCATCACCCAAACGAAGAGCCCTATGGAGATTTGCTGTGGGTTGATACGACTGCAAGCTCATGCAGTGAAATGATCTATGAATTCTTCCTAGAGATGAAGGATAAAGGCTTAAAGATGTCCAACGAGGCCGCAAGACTTTTGTATGCGGGAATTGTTGGTGATACGGGCCGATTCCTTTACCCAAGCACAACTGAAAAAACCTTTGCCTATGCGAGTGAATTAATTAAGTTTCAGTTTGATCGGACAGAGCTTTTTGATCGAATGTACGAACTGCCACCGAACCTGGTGAAACTTCATGGTTATGTTTTACAGAATTTTGAAATGAATAAAAATGGTGTTGCCTCCATGGTCATTCACAAGGGGTTATTAGAGGAATTTGACACAAGACCATCAGATGCATCACAGCTCGTTAGCACATTGGGGGATGTAAAAGGAATTAAGGCATGGGCATTTTTTATTGAGGAAGAGGATCAAATCCGGGTCCGACTTCGCTCAAAAGGTCCAGTCATTAATACAATTGCGAGAAGATATAATGGTGGTGGACATCCGCTGGCAGCCGGAGCATCGATTTATTCCTGGGATGAAGTAGACCATGTCATGAAGGATTTAGAAGAAGCCTGTAAAAATTACTAAGATTTTAGCCTAGGGAGATAGTAGTCTCTCTAGGCTAATCATCAAATTGAATCGTTAAATATACGGAGAGGGTTGTATAGTAGATGATTTCTTCAATTTGTAGACGATATCGCTTATCATGTGCCTTAAAGGTTTTATTTTCAATGGTCCTTCTTAATAATTCGCGGCTTTTGTAGGCTGTTTCGATATCCTTTGCTAACAGTGAGCGGATATCCTCCTTCACATCCTCTTCTATTTCATAAACGCTGAAAAGATCTAATTTGTATCTTTCGTAGTTAATGATTTTGACGTCAATTTTCTGAATGGTCAGCTTATCTTTGTTCTCTTTATTGAGCTTCTGAATATCCTCCTGCCAAATTTCTTTTTCCTTCTTGAGATTATGAATACTTTCTTCTTGCTCCTTAATCGTCTTGCTGTACTTCTCCTGCCACTCCCCATAAATGTACAGAAAAATGAGCCAGCTAATAAGCGCTCCTAGCGCCATTCCTACAAAAAGTCTCCTCCATTCCTGTATCCGATAGCCAGGTGGGATTTTCATTGTGACACATGCTCCCCTGTTAACCAGGTGATGACCAGTGCCCCTGTTTGCGCTCCCCCTAATGCAGATAGAATATGGAGAAAGGTTTTGAAGAGATCCTTTGTGTCCCCGTCAAATAACCCTCTTTCAAAGCTGTAAAAAGCATCAAAGGTACCACCAATTGCTGCCACAATGGCCCATATTCGAATGGAGGATGAGATGCGAAAGATTTCTGTCATCAACGGTTTTCCCGTTAAAAAGGCTCCGATTCCACCAATAAGCGCTCCTCCAAGAAGAACACCTAAGGCAATGAAATAGCTGTCAAATAACAATGTAAAAAATGGCTGTTCCTTCATAGAATGTCATCCTCACTGTAAAAAGTCTCGTGTGACCGATACTACATCATATGGACAAACATCCACATATATGATTTTTCAGAGATACTTTTCTCACTCCGTATGAAAACGGCCTTCTGAGATCAAAAAAAAGAGAACATATTTTCTTTTTATTCACAGTGGCTCTATAATAAAGGAAAGAATGAAACGGTAAAGGTGGGGAAAAACAATGTCATTTGTTCACCTTCATGTATATAGCTCTTATAGCCTCTTAATGAGTACTGCAAGGATTGAGGATTTAGTCCAGCATGCAAAGGAACAAGGCTTCAGGGCTATTGCCTTAACGGATCGAAATGTGATGTACGGAACCATTGCTTTTTATAAAGCCTGCCTCAAGGCCTCGCTCAAACCGATTATCGGTTTAACCGTTATGGTTCAAAGTGAAAGCAATGAAGAGGTATCCTATCCATTAGTTCTATTAGCCAAAAACCAACAGGGCTTTCAAAATCTTTTAAAGATTTCAAGTACGGTCCAAACCACTTCTCCATCTGGGATCCCGCCAAAATGGCTGCGAGGATATGGGGGCGGTCTAATTGCGATTACCCCAGGATTAAAGGGTGAGATTGAGGGGTTCCTTGCCAACGGAAGCATGGAAGAAGCGAAGAGACGTGCAAAGGATTATTTAGAGATTTTTACTAATGAGAATTTTTATTTTGGCGTGCAAAACCATGGTTTGAAGAAGGAAGCAGCCATTAATGAGCAGCTCTTATCCTTAGCGAATGAGCTACAGGTTCAGGTCGTTGCCACAAACGAGGTTCACTATTTGAACAGGGAGGATGCTTTTGCCCATGAATGCTTGCTTGCTATCAAGAATGGAGAAAAGCTACAGGATGACGCAAGAGAACAGCTACCGAATGATCAATACTATTTAAAATCATCACAGGATATGGTAGAGCTTTTCTCTGCAATCCCTGATGCATTGGAAAATTCAATCAAAATTGCAGATGAATGCAATGTCATGATCGAAATGAATAAGATGAAGCTCCCAAGGTTTCCGGTCGAGGACAAAAGTGCTGAGGAGCTGCTTGAAGAACTATGCTGGGAAGGATTTAACAACAGATATAAGTCCCCAACGGAGAAAATCAAGCAAAGGCTTTTGTATGAACTGGACATTATTAAGAAAATGAGGTTTGCCGACTATTTCTTAATTGTGTGGGACTTTATGAAATTCGCGCGAGAAAACGGCATATTAACAGGTCCAGGCCGTGGCTCCGCCGCTGGTTCGATGGTAGCCTATGTTCTTTATATAACGGATGTGGATCCGATTGATCATCATCTTTTGTTTGAACGGTTCTTAAATCCGGAAAGAATTTCAATGCCCGATATTGATATTGATTTTCCCGATCACCGGAGAGACGAAGTAATCGAATACGTCGGTCAAAAATATGGCAAGCTCCATGTCGCCCAAATTATTACCTTTGGGACGTTAGCAGCAAAGGCTGTCATGAGAGATCTTGGTCGGGTCTTTGGCCTAGACACGAGTGAGCTTGATCAAGTTTCCCGTCTCATTCCCTCTCGGCCAGGAACAACGCTAAAAAACGCCGTAGTGGAATCGGAGGAACTGCGGAAATTAATTCAGGAATCTACGGTCCATCAAAGATTATTTGAAGTAGCCACAAAGCTAGAAGGTCTTCCCCGCCATACCTCAACCCATGCTGCAGGGGTGGTATTAAGCGAACAGCCGCTAGTTGAATCTGTTCCCATCCAGGCTGGACATAATGACATCTATTTGACCCAGTACGCCATGGAGCACTTGGAGGAAATAGGATTGCTCAAGATGGATTTCCTCGGTCTTAGAAATCTGTCGCTGATGGAATCGATATTGGACTCGATTCGGCGTAAGGCAGGCAGAAGATTAGAAATAAAAGACATCCCGCTTGAAGATGAATTAACCTTTGAGCTTCTTTCAAAAGGGGAAACAACAGGTGTGTTTCAGCTCGAGTCTGATGGGATGCGCAATGTTCTTAGGAAGCTAAAGCCAAGCCATTTCGAGGATATTGTCGCAGTCAATGCTCTTTATCGGCCCGGTCCGATGGAGAACATCCCACTTTATATCGAGCGAAAGCACGGATTGGAAAGAATTGAATACCCTCACCCTGATTTAGAGCCAATCTTACAGAACACATATGGCGTTATAGTCTATCAGGAACAAATCATGCAAATAGCTGCCAAGATGGCTGGTTTTTCCCTTGGAGAAGCAGATCTACTTAGACGAGCCGTTTCAAAAAAGAAGAAGAGCATTTTAATAAAAGAACGTGAGCATTTTGTTCAAGGGGCTTTAAGAAAAGGCTATGACCAAAATACCGCCAATACGATTTATGACTTGATTGTCAAGTTTGCAAACTATGGATTCAATCGAAGCCACGCCGTTGCCTACAGCATGATTGCTTATCAACTAGCCTATTTAAAAGCTCATTACCCGGAGTATTTCATGGCGGCCTTGCTATCATCTGTGAGCGGGAATGAAGGAAAAGTTGTGCAATATGTTCGAGAGATGAAAGAGATGGGGCTCAAGCTGCTCCCTCCTTCTATCAATAGCAGTGGGTATTCTTTTTTGGTCGAAAAGGAAGGGATTCGTTATAGTCTAGCTGCGATTAAAGGGGTAGGTATTGCGGCCTTAAAGGAAATTTTTCAAGCACGTAAAAATAAGAAGTTTCAAGACTTGTTTGATTTTTGCTTAAGGGTATCGCAAAGAGCTGTGAATCGCAAGGTGCTGGAAGCGCTCGTTCATTCGGGTAGCTTTGATGAATTCGGTGAAGATAGATCCGTATTATTAGCAAGCATTGATGTTGCCATTGAACATGCTCAGCTAGTGAATCCTGACGAGTTGGATGGGGCGGATTTATTTGCAGATGATGACGAGTTCTTTATTAAACCAAAATATATGGAGGCAGAGCCAATACGAATTGAAGATAAGCTTCGATTTGAAAAAGAAGTACTAGGCTTATACTTATCTGATCATCCAGTAACAATCTATGAGAATTATAGAGATGCCCTGCAAATAAAAGAATTATTTGCTGCCCTTTCAGATAAGAAGACTACAAGAGTGCTCGTCCATATTTCAGAGATCAAAAAAATTAGAACGAAAAAAGGGGAAGCGATGGCGTTCTTGACCATTTCCGATCAAAGCGGGGAAATGGATGCGGTCGTCTTTCCGAATCCGTATAAAAGGCTAATGGTTCTTTTGCAAACAGGGAACATTCTCTTAATGGAAGGAAAAATGGAGGTTCGGAATGGTAAAACCCAATTTATCATTCAAAATGCTGAAGATATTAAGCTGGCAATTGAGCGCATGAAGGATCAGAAGGGAACCCTATACTTAAAAATTGATAGGGAAAAAGAATCTCGCCCGTTGTTAGTAAGCTTGAAAAACATCATTCAACAAAACAAAGGTCTCGTTGATATCATCTTATTTTATGAAAGCTCCGAACGTTCTGTCCGCCTCGGACCTGAGGATCGCATCACACCCTCTGAAGATTGCCTGAAAAAGTTAAAAGCTTTACTCGGAGATGACTGTGTCGTCATGAAATATTCGTGAAATTGCTCCAAATGTTAAGGGAGCCATCAATTTTAAATCTTTACAATTCTACTAAGTGTAGTATATAGTTCTAAATATAAAGCGTGGTCTGACCACTAACATATGGAGAGATTAAAAAAGAGGGAGTGAATTTGGCTTGACTTTACGTGAAGAAGCATTGCATATGCATAAAATGAATCAAGGAAAACTAGAATCAAAATCAAAAGTACCAGTCAGAAATGCGAGAGATTTAAGTCTGGCCTATTCACCAGGAGTAGCTGAGCCTTGTAAAGTGATTTACGACAAGCCTGAGAGCGTATATGAATATACGATGAAAGGGAATATGGTTGCAGTTGTATCCAACGGAACCGCTGTTTTAGGCTTAGGGAACATCGGTCCAGAAGCAGCATTACCTGTAATGGAGGGAAAGGCGGTTCTATTCAAGAGCTTTGCCGGAGTTGACGCGTTCCCAATCTGCTTAAATACAACGGATGTTGACAAAATGGTCGAGACCGTCAAATTACTTGAGCCTACCTTTGGTGGCGTAAATCTCGAGGATATTGCAGCGCCAAAATGCTTCGAAATCGAAGAGAGATTGAAAAAGGAAGTTTCCATCCCAGTATTTCACGATGATCAGCATGGAACAGCGATTGTTACAGTGGCTGGATTGGTGAATGCATTAAAGCTTATCGGCAAAAAAATAACTGAAATTAAGGTAGTAGCAAATGGTGCTGGTGCGGCAGGAATAGCCATTATTAAATTACTATATACGTATGGAGTTCGCGATATCATCATGTGTGATACGAAGGGTGCTATCTATGAAGGAAGAGCATCAGGAATGAATTCCATTAAGGATGAGGTGGCCAAATTCACAAATCGCCATAATGAAAAAGGCAGTCTGGCTGATGTTGTAAAGGGTGCGGATGTCTTTATCGGGGTTTCTGCGGAAGGGGCACTTACAGCAGAAATGGTTCAATCGATGAATCCCGATCCAGTTATTTTTGCCATGGCAAACCCAAATCCAGAGATTATGCCTGATGTGGCAAAAGAGGCTGGTGCGAAGGTCGTCGGCACTGGTCGTTCTGATTTTCCAAATCAGGTGAATAATGTGCTTGCTTTTCCAGGAATCTTCCGAGGAGCATTGGATGTTCGCGCAACCCATATTAATGAAAAAATGAAAATTGCGGCAGTGGAGGCCATTGCTGGTCTTGTATCTGATGAGGAGCTATCGTCAGACTATGTGATTCCAGCTCCTTTTGATCCACGGGTTGCACCTGCTGTTGCGGCAGCAGTTGCTAAAACAGCGATGGAAACAGGTGTTGCTCGGATTAAGGTTGATCCTGAAGAAGTGAAATTAAGAACGAGCGAGCTCTCTATTATTGGAAAATAGTATATTTAACATGGTTTTTGATATGGTTTGAGAAGACTTTTTATACGAAATAGTCTTTAGAGAAGTGAGTGATTTTCAGATTTGAATACAGAAGCAGCAAGAGATAAGGTTTATATCGAAATTGTTAGGAAAATTCGCAGGATGATTGACGAAGCTGGGCTTCATCCTGGTGACAAAATTCCTTCCGAACGTGAGCTGTCAGAGCGCCTTCAAGTTGGGCGCTCTTCCGTTCGTGAAGCACTGAGAGCATTAGAGCTTCTTGGATTGATTGAAACAAGGAGAGGAGAAGGTACGTTTCTTAGAGATGCTCGAGGAAACCAGCTTGTGCAATTGCTCAGTACTTTCATTCTGCAGGATGAAAAGGCCGTAACAGATGTTGAGGAGACCAAATTTTTAATTGAAATGGATTGTTTAAGATTGCTCCTTCAAAGAAATAATGAAGAACAGTTATTAAATTTCCGTAGCAAAGTAGAACAAATGGGAGATCGGTTAACGGATTCTGAAGAACAACCTGAACAGTCTTCGATTAAGGAAGATGAGTTTTTTTTGAGTCTCGTAGAGCTGGCAGATAATCATTTAATGTACAGAATCTGGCTGATCCTTAGTGATTTTTACAATTCCTTGAATTTTAAAAAAGACTCCATAGTTAAATCAGATTATTTATCCTTATTGGATGTATTACTAGCATCTGATGAAGATGCCGTCATAAGAGAATATAAGAGGATAAGAAAATTGTCGAGCACTTAACGACAATTTTCTCAAGAATTCTTTATACCATTCATATATACTTGTACACATGCTATTTGCCTTAATTTAAGGGATTATTTTTTCGAATTAGTGGTCTGACCACTCAAAAAAGGAAATTATTCATAAGGTAGTAAATGGGGAGGTAGAGACTGTGATAAAAGATATTTTTTCGAAACCGAAGAAGAAAAAATATGCAACAATCCCATCAGAGTCGGCAAAACAGGATGTTCCCGAAGGAATTATGACAAAATGTCCGAACTGCAAAAAAATCATGTACTCCAAGGAATTAAAGAAGAATCTCAAAATTTGTTTTCACTGCGACTATCATTATCCAATGAATGCACAGGAAAGACTGGAGAGTTTTCTGGATGAGGATAGCTTTCAGGAGTTAGATGGTGATTTGATTTCTACGAATCCACTTCAGTTTCCCGATTATTTGGAGAAAATCGAAAAGGATCAAGCGAAAACAAAGCTTAATGAAGCGGTCGTAACGGGGATAGGAAGAGTGAATAATCAGACAATAGTCATTGCCGTCATGGATTCAAATTTCAGGATGGGAAGCATGGGCTCGGTGGTAGGAGAAAAAATTACAAGAGCGATTGAAAAAGCGGATGAGCTCTCCGTTCCATTTATTATTTTCACAGCTTCTGGTGGTGCGAGGATGCAGGAGGGTGTCCTAAGCCTGATGCAAATGGCAAAAACAAGTGTGGCACTGAAGAGATTTAGTGACAATGGGGGATTGATTATCTCCATTATGACCCATCCAACAACTGGAGGCGTTTCGGCAAGCTTTGCTTCACTAGGTGACTACAATTTTGCAGAGCCGGGAGCTCTTATTGGATTTGCGGGCAGAAGGATCATTGAACAAACCATTCGTGAGGAGCTGCCAGAGGATTTTCAAACGGCGGAATTCCTTTTAGAAAAGGGCCAATTAGATGCAGTCATATCGCGGGCAGATTTGAAGGATAAGATTGCAACCATTCTTGACATTCATCAACCTGGGGGTGACTTAATTTGGTTGGAGAACTAGAATTTGAGAAACCAGTGATTGAATTAAGAAAAAAGATAGCAGAATTAAAGGAAATTACAAAGGCAGCAGATGTCGATCTGACCGATGAAATTGAAAAGCTAGAGGTCCGTTTGGAACGTTTAGAAAAGGAAATATATGAAAATATGAAGCCATGGGATCGAGTTCAAATTGCTCGTCATCCAAACCGTCCCACTACACTTGACTATGTTTCCCTTCTTTTTACCGATTTCTTTGAGTGCCATGGAGATCGAACCTTTGGCGATGATCAGGCCATTGTGGCAGGAATTGCGAAATTTCAAGGTCTTCCTGTAACAATTATCGGTCATCAAAGGGGAAAGGATACGAAGGAGAATATCCGTAGGAATTTTGGTATGCCCCATCCAGAAGGTTATCGAAAAGCCCTTCGGTTGATGAAGCAAGCTGATAAATTTAGAAGACCTATCATATGTTTTATTGATACGAAGGGTGCTTATCCAGGAAAGGCAGCTGAGGAGCGAGGGCAAAGTGAAGCAATTGCAAGAAACCTGTTTGAAATGGCTGGCTTAAAAGTCCCTATTATCTGTATTGTCATTGGGGAAGGCGGAAGTGGTGGAGCGCTTGCTCTTGGCGTTGGAAATCGCATTCTTATGCTTGAGAATTCCACTTACTCTGTCATTTCACCAGAGGGAGCAGCCTCCATTCTTTGGAAGGATGCAACGAAGGCGAAGCTTGCTGCAGAGAAAATGAAAATTACCGCACCTGATTTAAAGGAACTAAACATCATTGACGACATCATTCCTGAGGTAAAAGGCGGTGCACACAAGGATATGCTTCTTCAGGCTGAGTCGATTCATCATGCCTTAGTCAAAACCTTAAGGGAACTAAATCAGCTTTCAGAAGAGCAATTAATTCAAGATAGATATGAAAAATATAAAGCAATTGGCGAGTTTTCCTCTCAGAATGAGTATATCGGGACAACGAAATGATGGACAAATCAAGAGGCGTGCTTTTATGAGTACGTTTTTTGTTTTGTTTTAGTTAAAAGCAGCTCTGATGGAGAAAAGAGATATTATGGAAATGGAGCGTTTCCATTTTACCAACTATTCTGCCTATTGATGTAAGCATTTCCATAAGTTGAGTAGTAGACTCTCTCGTGGTATGTTAGAAATAAATATTTCACTGTATAATGTTTATAATAAAAAAATGCATGCTAATCTAATAGTTATTACGAAATAGATGCTTTATCCATATTATGAATGAGGTGATACTTTTGAAAAGAATCGGTGTATTAACAAGTGGCGGAGATGCACCTGGAATGAATGCTGCGGTTCGGGCCGTCGTTCGAAAAGGAATCTACCACAATTTAGAGGTTTACGGAGTCTATGGAGGATATGCGGGTTTAATAAGTGGAAATATAAAAAAGCTTGAGCTGGGTTCTGTTGGAGATATTATTCATCGTGGGGGAACCATGCTATTCTCAGCAAGATGTGAGGAATTTAGAACTCCGGAGGGACAGCAGCAGGGAATAGAGCAGCTTCAAAAGTTTGGCATTGAAGGTCTTGTCGTGATCGGTGGCGATGGGTCCTATCGAGGAGCCAAAGCTCTTACGGAGAAGGGCTTTCCATGTGTGGGGGTACCAGGTACGATCGACAATGATATTCCAGGGACACAATTTACGATCGGCTTTGATACTGCCATTAACACAGTAATTGATGCCATTGATAAAATTCGCGATACTGCAACCTCACATGAAAGAACGTTTATCGTTGAAGTAATGGGACGAAATGCCGGTGATATTGCCCTTTGGTCAGGCTTAGCAGGTGGAGCCGAGACAATTTTAATTCCGGAAGAGAATTTTTCAATGGACGAGATTGTCGAACGGCTTCTTAAAGGAAGCGAACGGGGAAAAAGACATAGTATCATCATTGTGGCTGAAGGGGTAGGCAGCGGCGTAGATATTGGTAGACAAATTAAAGAGGCAACAAATTTTGATACCCGTGTTTCAGTCCTAGGACATATGCAAAGGGGAGGAACACCGACGGCTGCGGATCGTGTATTAGCGAGTAGACTTGGTGCGAAAGCAGTTGAGCTTTTGATGGAGAGAAAAGGTGGTCGAGCAGTCGGCATCGTGAATAACCAGCTAGTCGATTATGATATTATTGAAGCTTTAGAAAATAAAAAGCACCAAATTGACACGGGAATTCTAAGGCTATCCAAGGAGCTTTCCATTTAGAAGGCTCAGGTGTTGATACCCGTTAATCTTAAGGAGGTTTGTTGGTTAGATGCGTAAAACTAAAATTGTTTGTACAATTGGGCCAGCGAGTGAAAGTATTGAAAAATTGAAGGAACTCATGGAGGCTGGTATGAATGTAGCCCGATTGAACTTTTCCCATGGAAATCATGAAGAGCATGGACAGCGGATCAAAAATATTAGAGAAGCCGCAAGACAAGTGAATAAAAATATTGCTATCCTACTGGATACAAAAGGTCCAGAAATAAGAACACATGATATGAAGGACGGGGCCATCGAGCTTGAATCCGGGAATACGGTTATTATTTCTATGACTAAAGTGGAAGGAACTTTAGAGAAATTCTCAATTACATATGAAGGCTTAATCGAGGACGTACATGTGGGTTCTAAGATTCTTTTGGACGATGGTCTTATCGGGCTGGAAGTCACTCACATTGATAAAGCCGCAGGGGAGATTCACACCAAAATTTTGAATGGTGGAACGCTAAAAAATAAAAAAGGTGTAAACGTTCCAGGAGTATCTGTGAAGCTTCCAGGTATCACGGAAAAAGATGCGGAAGATATCCTTTTTGGGATTGAGCAGGAGGTAGATTTTATTGCTGCTTCCTTTGTTCGGCGTGCATCAGATGTTATGGAAATTCGAAAATTATTAGAGGAAAACAATGGAACCCATATCCATATTATTCCGAAAATCGAGAATCAAGAAGGCGTAGATAATATTGATGAAATTCTCGAAATATCTGACGGACTCATGGTCGCTCGTGGGGATCTTGGAGTTGAAATACCTGCAGAGGAAGTTCCATTGGTTCAAAAACAATTAATTAAGAAATGTAATGACCAAGGGAAGCCAGTCATTACGGCAACCCAAATGCTTGATTCCATGCAGCGCAATCCAAGACCTACGAGGGCTGAGGCGAGTGATGTAGCAAATGCCATCTTTGATGGGTCAGATGCGATTATGCTTTCAGGAGAAACGGCTGCTGGAATGTATCCAGTTGAGGCTGTTCAAACGATGCATAATATTGCTTCACATACAGAAACAGCCCTTGACCATAAAAGATTATTATCCGTTCGGAGCAAGGAAATGGATTCCAATATTACGGATGCGATTGGACAGTCAGTAGCGCACACAGCCTTAAACTTATCAGTAAAAGCGATTATCACGCCAACTGAAAGCGGTCATACAGCGAGAATGATTTCAAAATATCGACCGGAGGCACCGATTATCGCTGTCACCTCTCACAAAACGGTTCTTCGCCGTTTGGCACTTGTTTGGGGAGTCTATCCTCAGCTAGGGGAATTAGCTCATACGACTGATGATATGTTGGAAACCGCCGTCCAGCAAAGCTTAAACAGTAATATCGTTAAGCATGGGGATTTAGTTATCATCACTGCTGGAGTACCTGTAGGTGAGTCAGGAACAACAAATCTAATGAAGATTCATTTAATTGGAGATGTTCTTGTCAAAGCCCAGGGGATCGGCAGAAAATCAGCTTATGGAAAAGTCGTTGTAGCCCATGATGCGGCAGAGGCTATTAAAAAGGTCACCCAAGGCTCTATTCTAGTAACGATTGGTTCAGATGCTGATATGGTCCCTGCCATTGAGAAATGCAGCGCTCTCATAACAGAAGAGGGCGGGTTAACGAGCCACGCTGCCGTAGTGGGGTTAAGCTTAGGCATTCCGGTCATCGTAGGTGCTGAAAATGCAACAACCATTTTAAAAGAAGGTCAAGAAATAACAGTAGATTCAAACCGAGGTGTGGTCTATAACGGACATGCTGGGGTTTTATAATAAGGGTATTTTCTTCAAACATTCTTGCTAGTGAATAATAAGAATTAAAAAAGACGTCACCTCTTTAAAGAAGTGGACGTCTTTTTAATTATTTTTCCGGTCCCATGATATAGCTCCAAATATCCCGAAATACATTCGCTCTATGGAGTGTGGTTATTAGTACCAAGGTTACGGGTCCGGCAATTAAACCAAGAAACCCGATCAATTTAAAACCAACAAATAGCGCGATAAGTGTTGCTAAAGGATCCAAACCAATATTAGAGGAGAGCACCTTTGGCTCCATCACCTGTCTTTGTACTAATACAATAATATAGAGGACTCCAAGCCCGATCGCTAGACTCATTTCACCGATGACGGCTTCGTATATAATCCAAGGGACAAAGATCAATCCGGTACCTAAATAAGGAATAATATCAACAAGGCCCGTTATAAGAGCAATGGTAATGGCATAATCGACCCGCAAAATGAGCAGCCCAATCAGGATGATCACCGTCGTAATCGATATTAATGTCATCTGTGCCTTGACAAAACCAAATAATGCTTTTTTCAAATCTTCAAAAACGGTTTTACTACTAATTCTGGCCTTTTGAGGAAGCACTCTGCTTGCTACAGAGGATAGTTTGTACCAATCCTTGCTTATGAAAAAGGTACCTAATAAAGAAAAAATCACAACAGTCGCAGCATTTGGAAACCAAGAGACGACCTTTGGAATCTTATCGAAGAAGTTCTGGATGAAGGAGCCTAAGGTCGAGCCGATCGTCCTGCCGACATTTTCGATATTTTCCATGATCGTACTTTGCTGGCCAGAATCGAGATTATTAAACATGCTTGTTAATTGATTGTATAGAGGAATGATCTGCGCAGCAAACAAATGTTCAATGTAATCGATTAAGGTATCCAGATGATTTGGGACCACTTTTGCTAAATAATCTGCCCCAGAGACGATTTCCGCAATCAGCAGAGTAATTAAACCTGCAAAAATGGCGAAAATAACAACAAGGCCGACAAGAACTGCGAGAGCCCTTGGCATTCTAGTTTTTTTCTCAAAAAAGTTGACTAATGGGTTGATCAAAAAGGCAATGAAAAACCCAATAATAAAGGGATAGGTAACCTTTGACAAAAAGTAGATGGAAAGAAAGCCAAGAAGCACAACACCAATAACGAATAAGAACCTTAATGATCGATGCACGTATGTAGGATTCAAATTAAGCCTCCTTTCTTAATAAGAAGAGAATAGAGCTTCTCCTCATTATACTACGTCTTCTTCTACGAATTAACTAATCAAAAGGTTTCTGATTTTTGAAAGGCACTTTTTTAAACAGATATTCAATTTTATGAGGCAAAAATTTTCATTCACAAGGTAAACTATGTTAAAATAGCATTAATTTAGAAAGGATGTTACCAGTAGTGACATTTCAACCCTATATTTTTTGTTGTTATTATTAGCTATCGGCTTCCTAGCGAAAAATAATTCCTTAATGTTTGCTGTGGCGGTTTTACTTATAATTAAGTTGATTGGAATGGACTCTAAAATTTTCTCCCTTCTTCAATCCAAAGGGATCAATTGGGGAGTAACGATCATAACCATAGCCGTCTTAGCTCCCATAGCTAGTGGAACAATCGGATTTAAGGACTTATCTGCAGCATTTAAGTCTCCATATGCTTGGATTGCCTTGATCTCGGGTATGGCAGTAGCCCTTATTGCAAAGGGTGGGATAACCCTTTTGGCAAAGGATCCCCATATCACTACTGCGCTAGTCTTCGGAACTGTTCTCGCCGTTTCGTTGTTTAAGGGGGTAGCAGTGGGCCCTTTAATCGGTGCAGGAATTGCCTATATGGCAATGAGAATATTTGATTTCTTTAAATGATGATTTCTTTTAATCCTTCGTTTTCATCAACAATTTTTCACTTTTATATTTTTCTAATAAAATATTAGTTTTTTCACATTTTGTTACCTTTTCGTTCACAAATGTCAGATAATTGTTTATAATAGGACTTGTAAGCGCATCCTTCCTGTCATTTGAAATAGTTATGCGGGAAAGTTTTGGACAGTGAAACAACTTCTTTTTTTGATGTTGAATGAGCAACCGCTCAGGAGCCTGTTTTGCTCTGTGGTTTGCTTAAAGGGGCTGACTTAACGGTCTTTTGAGGCCGTAAAGTTCGTTTAGATGATGAAGATGAGAACAGACAAAGGGTAAGGGGAAATTTTAATAGGTAAAGGAGAGAATCATTATGACAGTAACACGTGGTCTCGAAGGGGTAGTAGCAACAACTTCCTCAATTAGTTCAATTATCGATGATACGCTGACATATGTTGGGTATAACATTGATGATTTGGCTGAGAATGCTAGTTTTGAAGAAGTTATTTATCTACTATGGCACAGAAAGCTTCCGACAAAAGCACAGCTCGATGAGTTAAACAAGCAGCTAGCTGAGAACGCTGAATTACCTAAAGAGGTTATTGAACATTTTAAATTGTATCCTATTGATAAAGTACATCCTATGGGTGCATTGCGCACAGCTGTTTCATTGCTAGGGCTTTATGATGAAGAAGCAGACCTTATGGACCCAGAGGCAAACTACCGCAAAGCGGTTCGTTTACAGGCAAAAATGCCGACCCTTGTAACGACGTTTGCTAGAGTAAGAAAAGGACTTGAACCAATAGCACCAAGAAAGGATTTAGGCATTGCAGCTAATTTCCTGTATATGCTAACCGGTAATGAGCCAGAGCCTATTGCCATAGAAGCTTTTAATAAGGCACTTGTCCTACATGCCGACCATGAATTAAATGCATCTACTTTTACAGCACGAGTATGTGTGGCAACACTCTCTGATGTATATTCGGGTATTACATCTGCTATCGGTGCTCTCAAGGGTCCTCTTCATGGAGGGGCGAATGAAGCAGTGATGAATATGCTGACGGAGATTGGCTCAGTTGATCGAGCAGAGTCTTATGTCCGTGAAAAGCTTGCCAATAAGGAAAAAATCATGGGCTTCGGTCACCGAGTCTATCGTCAAGGAGATCCACGTGCGAAGCACTTGAAGGTCATGTCTGAGAAACTAACGAAGCTAACTGGTAAACCAGAATATTATGAAATGTCCACTTTAATTGAAGGCATTGTAACTGGCGAGAAGAATCTACCACCAAATGTTGACTTCTATTCTGCTTCTGTATACGATAGCCTTGGAATCGATCATGACTTATTTACGCCAATTTTTGCTGTAAGTCGTGTTTCTGGGTGGTTGGCACATATTCTAGAACAATATGAAAATAACCGTCTGATCCGCCCGCGTGCTGATTATACTGGTCCTGGAATGCAAAAATATGTTCCAGTAGAACTAAGAGACTAATATTTTTTCAAAAAAAATAGAAAGCAGCATTTTACTTTTTCGTAAAAAATTGCTGTAATAGTATTTGGGAAAAGGTTAGTAGACAACGTCGAGCAGGGTGACAGAGTTACTAACCTTTGATTCTGCATTTTGCAAATAGGTAAAATGCGGAAATTAGAAATTGGAGGGAGAATATAAAATGACAGGTGAAAAAATCACAGTAACAAATGGGGTATTAAATGTTCCAAACCATCCAATTGTGCCTTTTATTGAGGGAGATGGAATCGGACCAGATATTTGGGCAGCAGCTTCGAGAGTACTTGATGCAGCAGTAGAGAAAGCTTATAATGGTGAGCGCAAAATTTTTTGGAAGGAAGTTCTTGCAGGTGAGAAGGCATTCAACCAAACAGGTGAATGGCTACCTCAAGAAACTCTAGATGTTATTAGAGAATACTTAATTGCCATCAAAGGTCCATTAACAACACCAATCGGTGGTGGAATTCGTTCTTTAAATGTGGCTCTTCGTCAAGAATTAGATTTGTTTGTATGCCTACGTCCAGTACGTTGGTTTGAAGGAGTACCATCTCCAGTTAAGCGTCCTCAGGATACAGATATGGTGATTTTCCGTGAAAATACTGAGGACATCTATGCAGGAATTGAGTATGCAAAAGGTTCTGATGAAGTAAATAAATTGATCTCATTCCTTCAAAATGAGCTAGGAGTGAATAAGATACGTTTCCCTGAAACTTCAGGTATCGGGATCAAACCAGTATCAGAAGAAGGAACAAGCCGTCTAGTTCGCTCAGCGATTGAATATGCGATTAAAGAAGGTCGTAAATCAGTCACATTAGTTCATAAAGGAAACATCATGAAATTCACAGAAGGTGCCTTCAAGAACTGGGGTTACGAGCTTGCTGAGAGAGAATATGGAGATAAAGTATTCACTTGGGCTGAGTATGACCGTATTAAGGATGCAGAAGGTACGGAAGCAGCCAATAAAGCACAAGCTGATGCAGAAGCAGCTGGCAAGATTATCGTGAAGGATGCCATTGCTGACATCTTCCTACAGCAAATCCTAACTCGTCCACGTGAGTTCGATGTGGTTGCAACGATGAATCTAAATGGTGACTATATTTCTGATGCGTTAGCTGCACAGGTTGGCGGTATCGGTATTGCTCCTGGAGCAAACATCAACTATGAAACAGGTCACGCTATCTTTGAAGCAACGCATGGTACAGCTCCAAAATATGCAGGGCTTGATAAGGTGAACCCTTCATCCGTGCTACTTTCAGGAGTTCTTATGCTAGAGCACTTAGGCTGGAATGAAGCGGCCGATCTCATTACGAAATCAGTTGAGAAAACAATTGCTTCTAAGGTTGTTACTTATGACTTTGCTCGTCTCATGGAAGGTGCAACAGAAGTGAAATGCTCTGAGTTTGGTGACGAGCTTATCAAAAACCTTTAATTCTTTTTATAAGACTGACTCACGGCAATGAGTCAGTCCTTTCTACAAGGTTCTGCAAAGAGTTTTTCAATCCAAAGGGGGAGATGGATGATGTCTTTAAAACGGAAAAAGATTTCAGTAATTGGCGGAGGTTTTACAGGCGCAACAACAGCTTTTTTATTAGCCCAAAAAGAGCTTGGAGATGTTGTTTTAGTTGATATTCCACAAATGGAGAATCCCACAAAAGGGAAGGCTCTAGACATGCTGGAGGCAAGCCCTGTACAAGGCTTCGATGCAAATATTACAGGTACATCCAACTATGAGGATACGAAGGATTCTGACATCGTTGTCATCACGGCAGGAATTGCTCGCAAGCCGGGTATGAGCCGCGATGATCTAGTTCAAACCAACCAAAAAATCATGAGAAGTGTTACGCAAGAAATCGTTAAATACTCCCCAGATGCGTACATCATTGTTTTAACAAATCCGGTTGATGCAATGACCTATACCGTTTTCAAAGAATCAGGTTTTCCTAAGAACAGAGTCATCGGACAGTCTGGTGTGCTTGATACTGCAAGATTCCGCACATTTGTCGCCCAGGAATTAAACGTTTCTGTCAAAGACATTACAGGCTTTGTGCTTGGTGGACACGGTGATGATATGGTACCGCTCGTACGTTACTCATATGCCGGTGGTATCCCATTAGAGGCTCTTATTTCGAAGGATCGATTAGATGCCATTGTGGAACGTACTCGTAAGGGTGGCGGAGAAATTGTTAATCTTCTCGGTAACGGAAGTGCATACTATGCTCCAGCTGCATCTCTCGTTGAGATGTGTGAAGCCATTCTTAAGGACCAACGTCGCATTCTTCCATCTATTGCGTACTTAGAAGGGGAATACGGCTATGAAGGAATCTATTTAGGGGTTCCTACTATTCTCGGTGCAAACGGAATTGAAAAGGTGATTGAGCTTGAATTGACAGCAGATGAAAAAGCAGCCTTAGAAAAATCAGCCGAATCAGTAAGAAATGTTATGGCAGTACTGGCATAGTTTGAGGCTTTTCTAAAAAAGTAATGGTCAAAATTTAAACCCAGGGGTTCGAATCCTTGGGTTTTTCATTTTATCACGATTATGATAAGATTTATTCAATTAATAATGTAAACGTTTACGATTGAGAGGGTGTGACTTTTGTGGTTCTTGGGAGAAAAAGAAAATTAGGAAGAAAAATAGATGAAATTACGAAGGGGGAAAAGCTGACTCTAACTGAAAAAATAGAAGACAAGGATTTGCTATTATATTTAGGCTTAACGGATGATGCAAATCCTCTTTATATTCAGCATGACTACGCCTCACGAACATCCTTTAAAAGGCCGATTGTTCCAACAATTATGCTGACAGGGATGGTAAGCTCTGCTATTTCAAAATACCTTCCTGGTCCAGGAAGCCATATTCTTAGACAGGATATTGAATTCATAAAGCCTGTCTATCACTATGAAAATATTCAGTTTCTATTTGAGGTCCTTGAGGTGAATGAGAACACAAACACGATTCATATGAGAGTGGAAGGAACCAATGAAGGAAATGAGCTGGCTCTTCAAGGAAGATTGGAGGTTTGCCCTCCCGAACATCTTGAGGGTCTGGATGGCAAAGCGCTTGAAAATTTTTGAAACCATTGGTCACGAGCTTTTAATTTTTTGTTTCAGCAATGTAAAAGTATTGTAAATCTACGATGAAAAGAAGTTTTTATATTATAATGAAAATATCAAAATCGTTCACTCAAAATATGTTGACCGGAGGATCTACCATTGAAAAAAGTTCTAGTCGTAGATGATGAGCAGTCAATCGTTACTTTGTTACGATATAATTTAGAACATGCTGGCTTCGAGGTAATGACCGCAATGAATGGTGAAGAAGGAAAAGATATGGCGATCCAAAACTCTCCAGATATAATTATTCTGGATCTAATGCTTCCCAAAATCGATGGAATTGAAGTGTGCAAGCAGCTGAGACAGCAAAAGATCTCGACGCCAATATTAATGTTAACGGCTAAGGATGAAGAGTTTGATAAGGTGCTAGGACTTGAATTAGGTGCAGACGATTATATGACCAAGCCCTTTAGCCCAAGAGAAGTAATAGCGCGTGTGAAGGCAATTTTGAGAAGAACCCAAGTTCATGCTGCCCCGATGGAGCCGGAGAAGGAGGAGCATGATACCATAATAATAAGCGAGCTAAAAATTCATCCCGAACAATATGAGGCCTTTTTTAGTGGTGAATTGTTGGATTTGACTCCAAAGGAATTTGAACTATTGCTTTATCTGGCGAGGAATAAAGGAAGGGTACTAACAAGAGACCAACTTCTAAGTGCGGTATGGAACTATGATTTTGCTGGGGATACAAGAATTGTTGATGTCCATATAAGCCATCTTCGTGAAAAGATTGAAGAGGATTCCAAAAAACCAGTTTTTATTAAAACAATAAGGGGACTAGGATATAAGATGGAGGAGCCGAAAGGGGAATGACAAGATATCGTACAAGGCTCCTTTTTGGATTGATTACACTTATTTTTATCGTGTTGATCGGGTTAGGACTATTGCTGGGCCAATTATTTAAGAGCCATTATGTCAATACCTATGATTCTCGTCTTAATAAGGAGAGCAAAATCATTTCCTCATTCATAATGGAATCTGGAGGAATTCATTCCTTCGATGAAGAAAAGATGAATTGGTTTAGCGAGACTTTAAATAGCCGCATTTTTATTGTTGATGCAAAGAAGGAAATGATATATGACAGCGGAAATATGGATGATATTCCTGACAAGCAACATGAGAACCTAATACAGGAAATTCTTCAAAATATGGGCGAAGAAAGTGAGAAAGCAATTGAATTAGGCGGAGGCCATAATTTACATGTTCACTGGACCCCGATTGTCGATAATGGAACATTGCAAGGATATCTTTTTGTGAGTACGAAGCTTGCTGAAATTCAACGGGCCTATCAACAAATATGGTGGCTTCTTATTTTCAGCTTAGGTGCTGCCTTGATCGTCATTATTATTCTTGGTTCACGAATCATGGTCCGTTACACAAAACCGATTGAATCGGCTACGAAGGTCGCGATTGAGCTAGCAAAAGGGAATTATCGGGCAAGAACCTATGATGATCATGTTTCAGAAACTGGAATGCTGAGTTCCTCGATAAATATTCTCGCTAGAAATCTACAAGGCATGGTCAAGGCTAATGAAATTCAGCAAGGAAGATTGAGTGCTTTAATTGAAAATATGGGTAGTGGCCTTCTCCTTATTGATAGTAAGGGACAAATTATTCTTCTGAATCGAACCTTTAAAGAAGTATTTCACGTTGAAAGTTCCGACTATATTGACAAGCTATATTACCAAGTAATTGAACATAAAGAGATTTCAGAGCTCATTGAAGAGATTGTAATGACTGAGCAAAAAATAAAGAGGCAGCTCCATCTTCCAATTGGAATTGAGAGAAGACATTTTGAAGTATATGGCGTACCCATCTTAGGAGTCAATGAAGAATGGAAAGGAATTCTTCTAGTTTTTCATGATATTACGGAAATAAAAAAGCTTGAACAGGTGAGAAAGGATTTTGTCGCTAACGTGTCCCATGAATTAAAAACCCCGATTACCTCGATCAAAGGTTTCACAGAAACCCTGTTAGACGGGGCAAAAGAGGACAAGGAAACGCTGGATCAGTTCCTTAAAATAGTCTTGGAGGAAAGTGATAGGCTGCAATCCTTGATCCTTGATTTATTAGAGCTGTCAAAAATCGAACAGCAAGGGTTCGTCCTTTCAATTCGAAAAATGAATCTTGTTCAACTGCTGCAAGAGCTGATCATCATATTGAGGCGCAAGGCAGAGAAAAAGGGGATTGAGCTCGTTTTCGAAGGTACAGAAAAGGAGATTTTGATAGAAGCCGATTATGATCGATTAAAGCAGGTTTTTATCAACATCATCAGCAATGCGATTTCCTATACGTTAATAGGTGGAAAGGTCGCTATATCTATCGCAGAGAGCCAAAAATCTGTATCGGTTTCCATCAAGGACACTGGAATTGGCATTGCCCAAGAGGAAATTCCCCGCATATTTGAAAGGTTTTACCGGGTTGATAAAGCACGAAGCAGAGACTCAGGAGGAACGGGATTGGGTCTTGCGATTGTAAAGCATTTAATTGAGGCACATCATGGGAAAATATCCGTTAAGAGTACGGTTGGAGAAGGGACCATGTTTACGATAGAATTAAACAAGGTCTTTTCTGGGAGAACGGAGGTAGAAGCCTGAGGGCTTTGGCCTCTTTTTTTTAACAATTTTGAAACTAAAACGTTACTTTTCCGTATAAATAGACAGAATAATATATTTATAGGAAAGGAGACCCTATGATTAGTTTAAAAAGAATTTATACCATTATTGGACTTGTTGTTTTAATTATTCTTTTGAGCATCGTAGCTTTTACCACTTGGTACACGGTGGATGAGTCGGAACAGGCCGTTATTTTAACCTTCGGAAAGGTTGAGGAAGGGGTCACAGAGCCAGGCCTAAACTTCAAGCTGCCCTGGCCAATCCAAAGTGTAGAGAAGCTTTCAAAGGAAACCTACAGCCTTCAATTTGGATTTGAGGAAGTAGACGGAGAGACAAAGGAATTTCCTAATGAAACGAAAATGATCACAGGGGATGAGAATATTGTCTTAGCTGACCTAGTCGTTCAATGGAAGATTACCGAGCCAGGAAAATACCTTTATAACTCAGACAACCCAAAGGAAATCCTTCGAGATGCTACGTCGGCATCGTTAAGAAGTATTATTGGTAGCTCAGAGATAGATGATGCCTTAACGTCGGGCAAGGCTGAAATTGAAGCGGATGTTCGGGAATTACTTTCTACTTTAATGCAAAAATATGATATCGGGATCTCGATCCTAGCAGTAAAGCTTCAGGATGTTGAGCTGCCAAATGCTGAGGTTCGTCAGGCCTTTACAGCTGTAACGGATGCTAGGGAAACGATGAATACGAAGAGAAACGAAGCGAATAAATATAAGAATCAAAAGGAGAATGAGGCTAAAGGAGAAAAGGATGCCATCATTCATAAGGCCAACGGGGAAAAAACAGCCCGGATTGAAACCGCAAAAGGGAATGTGGCCGTATTCAATAAGCTGTATGAAGAGTACAAGAAAAATCCTGATATAACAAGACAGCGTCTAGTATTAGAAACGCTTGAACAGGTTCTTCCAGGCACAGAAATATATATTATGAATGACGATGGCAATACGATGAAATATTTCCCGATTCGTCCATTGGAAAATACACAACCAAAGGCAAAAGAGGAAGGAAGTGAAAAGACCAATGAGTGATCACAATGTGATTGACATTAATGAGCGTAGTGGCGGTGGTGGCATGAATGGCCGCACTTACATAAAACTAGGAATTTTTGCAGTGATTATTATTGCTTTACTCATCCTCATATTTACAAATATATTTGTTGTAAAAGAAGGAGAGTATAAGGTGATCCGTCAATTTGGTGAGGTTGTCAGAATTGATGATACTCCAGGAATTTCTTTTAAGGTACCTTTCGTTCAAACGGTGACGACCCTACCAAAATATCAAATGGCATATGATGTATCAGAAGCTGAAATCAATACGAAGGATAAGAAACGGATGCTAATTGATAATTATGCCATTTGGAGAATAGACGATCCGAAGAAAATGATCTCCAACGCAAGAACCGTTGAAAATGCAGAAACAAGGATGGAAGAGTTCATCTATTCTATTGTCCGTACTGAATTAGGTCAGCTAAACTATGATGAGATCATCAGCGATGAGAAATCATCAAGAGGCTCCTTAAATGATCGCATTACTGAACAAGTCAATGAGCTATTAGCTAACGATAAATACGGAATTACGGTGACCGATGTCAGAATTAAACGGACTGATTTGCCAGAGGAGAACGAGCAATCTGTCTATACAAGAATGATTTCGGAGCGTCAATCGAAAGCACAAGAGTATTTATCGATAGGAGATGCAGAAAAAAATCGAATTGAAGCGGAAACGGATAAGACGGTGCGTGAGTTGTTGGCGAAGGCTAATTCAGAAGCAGAGATGATTCGTGCTGAAGGAGAGGCTGAGGCAGCCAAAATCTATAACGAAGCTTTTTCGAAGGATCCTGAATTCTATTCCCTGTACAGAACTCTTGAATCCTACAAAAAGACGATCAATGATGAGACTGTCATTGTCCTCCCGTCTAATTCCCCATATGCCCGACTTTTAATGGGGTATACTAAATAATAAAACGATAAGCACCGTTATTTTTCCTTCTCCACATTCTCATGATAGAATAAAGGAAGGAAAATAACGGTTTTTTTAATGGCAAACATGGTTGCTTTGAAACTTATAGAGAGTGAGGTTTGATAATTTTGAAGAAACTGGTTCTTATTGATGGAAACAGTATTGCCTATCGTGCATTTTTTGCCTTGCCCTTACTGAACAATGATAAGGGAGTACATACGAATGCTGTTTATGGCTTTACAATGATGCTTATGAAAATACTAGAAGATGAGAAACCGACACATATCATGGTTGCTTTTGATGCTGGCAAGACAACCTTTCGTCACAAAACGTATAGCGAATATAAAGGAGGAAGGCAGAAAACTCCACCTGAGCTATCGGAGCAGTTTCCTTTTATTCGTGAGCTCCTAGACGCCTATGGGATTGCCCGCTACGAGCTTGAAAATTATGAAGCCGATGATATTATTGGGACCTTATCCCTAAAAGCAGAACAGGATGGCTTTGAAGTTAAGGTCATCTCCGGTGATAAGGATTTAACCCAATTAAGCTCGGAGAAAACAACGGTCGCCATCACTCGAAAAGGAATTACCGATATTGAAGAATACACTCCCGAGCACATAAAAGAAAAATATGGACTCACACCGGAGCAAATTATTGATATGAAGGGGTTAATGGGGGATGCCTCCGACAATATTCCTGGAATTCCTGGAGTGGGTGAAAAAACGGCCATTAAACTACTAAAGGAATTTCAAACCGTCGATCATCTGATTGCCTCTGTTGATCAAGTGACCGGTAACAAACTAAGAGAGAAGATTGAAGAATTTAAGGATCAAGCTCTTATGAGCAAGGAGCTTGCGACGATCTTGCGCAGTGCTCCAGTTGAAGTGCAGCTTGATCAATTTGAGTATGAAGACTTCGATAAAGAAAAGGTGGTCAAGCTCTTTAAGGAATTAGGCTTTAACTCACTCCTGGACAAGCTTGGGGACGAAGTGGAGGAAACTCTTGCTTTAGCGGAGATCGAATATACGACGATAACAGAAGTAACAGACCGTATTTTTGCTGATGAATCCGCATTTTATGTGGAAATTCTTGAGGATAACTATCATTATGCACCTATTCTTGGATTTGCCCTTGTGAATCATGAAGGAAATTTCTTTATCTCAACTGAAACAGCGATTCAGTCTGAAGCTTTCAAGAAGTGGGCAGAGGATGGAAATAAGAAAAAGTGGGTCTATGATGCGAAACGCTCAGAGGTAGCTCTCCGTCATCATGGCATTCATTTAAAGGGAGTCGAGTTTGATTTATTAATTGCCTCCTATTTATTAAATCCCTCAGAAACGATTGAGGATATTGCCTCTATTGCAAAAACCTATGGACATGGAAATGTTGAATCAAACGATGCTTTTTATGGGAAAGGTGCAAAACGAAGCATTCCTGATGAGAGCAAGCTATCAGAACACTTAGTGAGAAAAGCATTAACGGTGTTTGAATTAAAGCAATCATTGGAAGATAAGCTGAAAGAGAATGAACAATTTGAATTATTTTATGAGCTAGAAATGCCTTTATCTCTCATTTTGGCTGATATGGAGTCCACTGGAATCAAGGTTGATTTAGACCGACTCCGGACAATGGGGCAGGATTTCAACAACCAATTAGTCGAGATCGAAAAACGGGTATTTGCGCTCGCTGGTGAAGCATTTAACATCAATTCACCAAAGCAGTTAGGAATTATTCTGTTTGAAAAATTGAACCTCCCTGCGATTAAGAAAACAAAGACGGGGTATTCCACCTCTGCAGATGTCCTTGAAAAATTAGCGGATGACCACGAAATCATCAAAGAAATTTTGCACTATAGGCAGTTAGGGAAGCTGCAATCCACTTATATTGAGGGCTTGTTGAAGGTGGTTAACCCGGAAAATGATAAGGTTCATACCCGTTATAATCAAGCACTAACACAAACAGGGAGATTGAGTTCAACGGATCCGAACCTGCAAAATATTCCCATTCGGTTGGAGGAAGGAAGAAAAATTCGTCAGGCTTTTATCCCTTCAGAAGAGGATTGGGTCATATTTGCTGCGGATTATTCGCAAATTGAGCTCCGTGTACTTGCCCATATTGCTGGAGACAAAAAGCTCATCGAAGCTTTTAAAGAGGGAATGGATATCCATACGAAGACAGCGATGGAGGTTTTCCACGTCAGTAAGGATGAAGTGACCGCTAATATGCGCCGTCATGCAAAGGCCGTAAACTTTGGGATCGTATACGGAATCAGTGATTATGGGCTCTCCCAAAGCTTGAATATTACACGTAAGGAAGCGGGCACCTTCATCGATAAATACTTGCAGAGCTATCCAGGTGTGAAGGATTATATGGAAGATATCGTGAAGGATGCGAAGCAAAAGGGCTATGTCTCGACGCTTCTTCATCGAAGAAGATACTTGCCTGAGATTACCAGTAGGAACTTCAATCTGAGAAGCTTTGCTGAGAGAACCGCTATGAATACGCCGATCCAAGGAAGTGCCGCCGATATCATCAAGAAAGCCATGATCGATATGGTCGATCGTCTAGACAAAGAAGGTCTTAAAACCAGACTTCTTTTGCAGGTTCATGACGAACTAATCTTTGAGGCACCGAAGAATGAAATTGAGAAATTGAAGGAAATCGTCCCTGAGGTCATGGAGAATGCGATTGAACTGAAGGTACCATTAAAGGTTGATTATGCATACGGACCAACATGGTTTGACGCTAAGTAGGTAAGGGGGAAGAAAAAGTTGCCTGAGTTGCCAGAGGTTGAGACAGTCAGGAGAACGTTAGAGCAGCTCGTTCTCCAAAAGGAGATCAAATCCGTCACGGTTACGTGGCCCAAAATCATAAAAAAACCTGATGAGGTAGAGCAATTTAAGGATGCACTTGTTGGTCAGGTGCTTGAGAAAATCAGTCGAAGAGGAAAATTTCTAATCCTATACACCACCGATTATGCACTGGTTTCTCATCTTCGAATGGAAGGCAGATACGGGCTATTTCAGCCAAATGAGGAAAAAGACAAGCATACCCATGTGGTTTTCCATTTCACTGACGGTACCGAGTTGCGTTATCGTGATGTGAGAAAGTTCGGGACGATGCATCTTTTTAAAAAGGGAGAGGAATTTAGCCAGCTTCCCTTATCACAGCTTGGCCCTGAGCCATTTTCGGATGAGTTTACAGTCGAGCGGATGAAAGAGCTGCTTTCAAAAACGAATCGAAGCATTAAGACAGTGCTGCTTGATCAAAAGCTGGTAGTTGGACTCGGAAACATCTATGTGGATGAGGCATTATTTAGATCAGGCATCCATCCTGAACGGAGTGCCAACTCCCTTACAAAAAAAGAAATCACAAAGCTGCACGAGGAAATTATTCAGACACTGAAGGAAGCGGTGGAAAAGGGCGGAAGCACGATTCGATCGTATGTGAACAGCCAAGGACAAATTGGTTTATTTCAATTAGAATTGTATGTCTATGGCCGTAAGGGAGAGCAATGCAAAACATGCTCCTCTGAGTTAGAACGGATAGTTGTAGGCGGTCGAGGAACAGTTTTCTGTCCAAAATGTCAGAAAAATAAGAGCCAAAATTAGAAATTAACATTGGAATAGCTCCCTCCATATACTATCTTAGCTTTTGGATGGGAAGGAGCTACTCCAGTGTTTACATTTTCATTAATACTACTTGCGTTTGCAGTCAGTCTTGATAGTTTTAGCGTTGGATTCACCTATGGGCTTAGAAAGATGAGAATTCCTTTTAAATCTATCTTCATAATCGCATGTTGTTCTGCCCTAACTCTCCTCGGAGCAATGGCCGTCGGGCAAATCATTGAAGTTTTTCTTTCCCCTGAAATGGCTGAAAGAATTGGGGGGATCATGCTTGTTCTATTAGGTGGTTGGATTCTGTATCAATTCTTCCGTCCGGAAAAATCGAAGGAACTGCTACCCCATGAAAAAACGATTGTCAATTTTGAAATTAAATCATTAGGGATTGTCATCAATATTTTAAAGAAGCCTATGTCTGTTGACTTTGATAAGTCTGGAACCATTACCGGCATTGAGGCTTTCGTTCTTGGTTTCGCTTTGTCGCTAGATGCGTTTGGGGCGGGAATCGGGGCAGCGATGCTCGGATATTCACCTCCGCTTTTAGCCTTATCGGTTGCGGTCATGAGTTCCTTATTTGTGACATTGGGAATGAAAACAGGTGCACTGCTATCGAAGTGCCATGTTGTACAAAAATTCACATTTATACCAGGAATACTGTTAATTTTTATCGGCATTTGGAAAATGTAATGGTCAATTAAGAAGGGAAGTAGGGTATGGCATTAATTGTTGGATTGACAGGTGGAATTGCCAGTGGAAAGAGTACGGTAGCTAATCTAATTCGCAGTAAAGGTTATACAATCATTGATGCCGACGTGGAGGCGCGACTTGCTGTAGAAAGGGGTGAACCCGCATACAACGAGATTGTTGCCTTCTTTGGAAAGGAGATTTTACTGGACGATCAACAAATCAATCGGGCTAAGCTGGGTGAAATTATCTTCAATGATGAGGAAAAAAGACAGAAGCTTAATAGTATTGTCCACCCTGATGTTCGTAGAAGAATGCTAAATAAGCGTGAGGAGGCCATTCATAAGGGAGAAAAACTTATTATCATGGATATCCCACTCTTGTTTGAAAGCAAGCTGACCGGGATGGTTGAAAAGGTTTTGCTCGTGTACGTGGATGAACAGACACAGCTCCAACGTTTGATGGAAAGAAATCAGTTTACCGAGGAAGAAGCATTGGCAAGAATTCGTTCGCAAATGCCACTGAAGGATAAAGTACCACTAAGTGATGCGATCATAAATAACAATGGATCGATTGAGGAAACCGAAGCTCAATTGAATCAAATCTTAATCGATTGGAAAGTCATGTAAGAAGCTGGTTGGCTTCTTTTTTTGTCTGAAAAAATTTAGAATAATAAAACAATATTTTTTTGTATTTTATTCCTCACAAAGTGGCTCAAATATGTTATACTAATGCCAACAATATACACTAAAAAGTATAACACTTATCCGGAGGGAACCGTTAAATGAAGGCGAAAGTTGCGATCAATGGGTTTGGGAGAATTGGTAGAATGGTATTTAGAAAGGCCATTCTTGAAGATAATTTAGATATTGTGGCAGTGAACGCCAGCTATCCAGCGGAAACGTTAGCACATTTGATAAAGTATGACACAAATCATGGCAAGTTTGCTGGTGAGATCATCGCCGAGGATGATGCGCTGATCGTTAATGGAAAAAGGGTGCAGCTTTTGAGCAACCGTAATCCTGAGGAGCTTCCTTGGAAGGAATACGGGATTGATATTGTAATTGAAGCTACAGGAAAGTTTAACTCAAGAGATAAGGCAAGTCTTCACTTGAAGGCTGGTGCAAAAAAGGTTATTTTAACAGCACCAGGCAAGAATGAAGATGTCACCATTGTCATGGGTGTAAATGAAAGCGTATTAGATATTGATAGACATGATGTGATTTCCAATGCTTCTTGTACGACGAACTGTCTGGCTCCAGTAGCCAAAGTATTAGATGAAGAATTCGGTATTATAAACGGCTTAATGACAACGGTTCATGCCTATACAAATGACCAAAAGAATATCGATAATCCGCATAAGGATTTAAGACGTGCTCGTGCTTGTGCACAGTCGATTATTCCGACCTCAACTGGTGCTGCAAAGGCATTGTCCTTAGTATTACCGAGCTTAAAAGGTAAGCTGCATGGGATGGCTCTTAGGGTTCCAACCTCTAATGTTTCCTTGGTGGACTTAGTGGTTGACCTTAAAAGAGAGGTTACGATGGATGAAATTAATCATGCCTTCAAAACAGCAGCTAAAGGTTCCTTGAAGGGAATTTTGGATGTTTGCGATGAACCTTTAGTATCCGTTGATTTTAATACAAATGAACATTCCGCCATTATTGATGGCTTATCGACCATTGTTATCGGTGCGAATAAAGTCAAGGTGCTTGCATGGTATGATAATGAGTGGGGCTATTCCTGCCGTGTCGTTGATTTAACCAATTATGTAGCACAGGCGATGGTTTCGCCCACAAAAGTAAAAGTTGGATAATCTGAGGTTATGGAGATCGCTAGATTGAAGGCGGTCTCTTTTTTCGTGAATCACAATCGTCAGTTGGTATACCTGAACGAGCCTTTGCTCGTGGGTTTCGAGCAGCAGTGAAGAGAAGGTGTGCCAACTGATGATTCTCATATTGGGTGCTCATGAATGTTTTTGGCTTCGACGGCAGTCTATACTTGTACTACAAACATCTTTCTAATAAGATATAAATAGATAGATTTCTTATTGGATTCGGAGCTGATTGTAAAATGAAATGCCCTTCGTGCCAAAATAATAATACAAGAGTGCTTGATTCACGCCCAGTGGATGATGGTCGATCCATTCGCCGTAGAAGAGAGTGTGAAAGATGCTTATTTCGCTTTACGACCTTCGAAAAGGTGGAGGAAATTCCTCTAATTGTTGTTAAAAAGGAAGGGACTCGTGAGGAATTTAGTCGCGACAAAATTTTGCGAGGCTTGATTAAGGCCTGTGAAAAAAGGCCAGTTGCCCTCGTTAAGCTCGAGGAAATAACAGCCGAGGTTGAAAAGGAATTGCGAAGTCAGGGAGTATCTGAAATTGACAGTGAAGTCATCGGAGAAATGGTCATGGAGCGTCTCGCAAAGGTAGACGATGTGGCCTATGTTCGGTTTGCTTCTGTCTACAGACAGTTTAAAGATATAAATGTATTTATTGAAGAATTAAAAGAGCTGATTAAAAAAGAATCATAACATAAGGCTAAAGGATGACTTTGGCTTTTTTTTCTTATTTTGATGGAGAGGTTGAGACTGAAATGGCCCATTGGAAGGAACTGCTGCCAATTGACCGGTATTCTGTAGCTACGGGCGGTTTATTGCATGAATATGACAGAAAAATTATCACCCTGCTGTATCAGCCACTAATTGGTCCGCTTTCCATGAGCTTATACATGACTCTCTGGGCGCAGGTCGAGGAGAATAGGCTTTGGTCCCAGACGAATTCCCATCACAGCCTGATGAGTTTTATGGACCTCAGCCTAAATGCGATTTATGAAGCTCGGTTAAAGCTTGAGGGAATCGGCCTGCTTAAAACATTTGTCCAATCCTCTGAAGGGGAGCGAGAATTTGTTTATGAGCTCCAGCCACCTTTATCACCGGAGCGCTTTTTCCTTGATGGCATGTTAAATATATATTTATATCAAAAGGTTGGAAAAAATCGTTATTCCGCATTAAAGCAATTTTTCTCAGATAAAGAAATAGCTGTTCATGCTGGTTTTGAAGAAGTGACAAGAGCTTTCCAGGATGTGTATGATTCAGCCGTTCCAACAACATTTGAGAATGCCCCAGACGAGAATTTTACGGACCAAGCCTTGATGGGCAGAATATCTCCAAAAGGGATTCAAATCGATGCTACGGCTAACTTTGACTTTGATTTGCTTTATGCAGGATTATCCGAATCATTAGTGCCCAAAAAAGCGATCACTCAAAAGGTTAGAGAGGCAATCAGCAACCTCTCCTTTCTCTATGGAATTGATCCGATTCATATGAAGAATTTACTCATTACCGCTATGGATGATGTAGCTAATAAAATAAATATTGAGGAACTAAGAAAGTCCGCAAGAGATTGGTATCAGCTTGAACACCAGGAACGGCTTCCAGAATTAGTCGATAAGGTACATCCGGTTATTAAGCAAACGATAGTTTCAGAGCCGAAATCAAAGGAAGAGAAGCTGATTCATTACTTAGAAACCACTTCTCCGAGACAGCTACTGATCGATATTGCGGGTGGGACCTTGCCTTCTAAGGCCGATCTGAAAATAATTGAAGATGTGATGTTCAAGCAGAAATTATTGCCTGGAGTTGTGAATGTCCTGATCGAATATGTCCTGCTAAAATCAGACATGAAGCTAACGAAGGCTTACGTGGATAAGATCGCTTCCCATTGGGCTAGAAAGCAAATTTCAACCGTCAAAGAGGCGATGGACCTTGCCATTAAAGAGCATCGTCAATATATGGAATGGGCAGATAATAAAAAGACCACAAAGTCAGGGGGAAAAAAGCAGCCGATTCGGACCGAATTGCTTCCTGATTGGTTCAATGAGGAAGACGACAAGAACCTCGCTCAACCATCGGATGATCAATTAATCGATAAGAAACGTGCATTAGAGGAAAGACTGAAAAAATACAAAAAATAAGGGGGTGGCACAGTGGAAAGAATCAATGACACCTTAAAAAAATTGGGGAATAACGCAAGCTTTCAGGCAAGATACCAAAAAATGAGGACGGATATTCTTCAAAATCCATCGGTCCGCACCTTTTTAGTAGAGCATGAGAATGAGCTTACACAGGATATGATCGAAAGAAGCTTAATGACCCTATTTGATTTTGCCGATCAAAGCAAAAATTGCCAGGAATGTGCATCTCTTAAAGAATGTAAGAATCTTATGCAGGGCTATCATCCGAAGCTGGCAATCGGGAGGGGAGCCATTGATATTTATTATGAGCGTTGTCCTCTTAAGGTCATGGATGATGAAAAAAGAAGGAGCGAGCGGCTGATCAAATCCATGTATGTTCCGCTGGATATTACCGCAGCATCCTTTGCAGACATCGATCTGAATGACACAGGTAGATTGGAAGCAGTCGATAAAGCAACGCAGTTTGTGGAGAACTATCTTCGAGATGGAAGGCAAAAAGGGCTTTATTTCTATGGGAAATTTGGTGTAGGAAAGTCCTTTCTGCTAGGTGCGATTGCCAATGAACTGGCCAAGAAGAAGGTTTCTTCGATGATCGTCTATTTTCCGGAGCTTTTGCGGGAATTAAAGAGTTCCATTGGCGATTCCACCCTTAATGAAAAAATTGAAATGATCAAAAAACAACCCGTCCTGATGATTGATGATATTGGAGCGGAAACGATGTCAAGCTGGACGCGTGATGAGGTACTGGGGCCAATTTTGCAATTTCGAATGCAGGAATTTTTGCCGACTTTTTTTAGTACCAATTTTGACTACGATGGACTCGAGCATCATTTAACCTATAGTCAGCGCGGAGAGGAAGAAAAAATGAAAGCCCGTCGAATTTTAGAGCGAATCCGATTCTTGACGGAGCCGGTTCTAGTCGAAGGACCAAACCGGAGAAGATAATCATTTGTAAGGAGCTACCCGAGAAAGTTCGGTAGCTTTTTTTGTTTTATGCCGACTTCTAATTTGGCCAAGTTCCCCATATATATGAATTGAGGGATTAACCCTAAGGATTTCGTTAAAAGGGGGGATTTGGTTGGCAGAAATTATTTTTCAAAATAGAGAGGATGCTAGCCAGTTTCACAAATACATACAGAATCATTTGCAATCCATATCAGCAAATAACAAATTGATTCTTCTTTTAGAAGATGAACATAGAGCCAGAGTGAAAATTGAACAAGGGGTAAAGGAAATTATGGAAGCCTGCAAAAAGGCTTTCTTACAATTTATCATAAAGATAAAATTAAATGACTGGTTCAGGATGATTCTAAGTGAGCAATATTATTATGAAGACGAGGATGAACAGCAGCAAATTTTAGATATTATTCAGTCCATTTTAGAAGGGAATCGAGAGGATTTGGAGTCCTTGATTCATCATATGAACGTGAATGAGCAAATGGAAAAGGCCATTTCACAGCTATTTGATGAGCAGAGATCCTTTTCATTTGATTCATTTGTGAGATTTCGAATGAGACCATTTATGCAGCAGCTGGAAAAATATGTAGAAATCTCCATTGATGAATACAAATTAGAGCAGGAATATCAAATGTTTATTCAAACCTTGCGGCAGTTTTTATCCGGACGTGAGCCGAAAATCCACCAACTCCATTTGTTAATGGAGGAAGGTGTTGCTTTTTTTGATGGAGAATTTCAGGAAATTCCAAGAGCTGAGCTAGTTCGGATGATTGATAGAAGGCTTATTTCGAATCATCCAGTATATATCGATTCAGTGACGATTGCCCCGCTGCTTTCCATTGCTCCTTCAAGCATTTATTTGTATACGGATGATCGCGAACAGCCGCTTGCACGAACGATCCAAAATATATTTGAGGAGAGAGTGAAATTTTTGTCATTAAAGGATTTTGTTGATGTAAAAAAACACCATCTGTAATTTTCTTAAAAAAATTTGCACTCGGCTTGATTTTCCCAATAGAAACCACTATAATTACGTTCATAATTAAAAATTATTAGTAGTATCGATGAGGATATGAGTATTCTTTAAACGGTTTCTAGAGAGGGAAGACATTGGCTGAGATCTTCCTAACACGAATGGAATGCTTACCACCTCTGAACTTCAACCAGGAACACGGGAGAATCCTGCAAGTATGGGTTGACGGCTAGAACCGTTATATTTGTCACTAAAGTCACTCATTTGCTGTTTTTGAGTGAGAATTAGGGTGGAACCACGTGTTAACAACAACTCGTCCCTTTTATAGGGACGGGTTTTTTTATTTTTATAAGGAGGAATACCAAATGCAAGAGATTGTAAAGTTATCGTTTCCAGATGGTGCTGTAAAGGAGTTTTCGGCTGGGGTAACGACAGAGGATGTTGCGGCTTCGATTAGCCCTGGACTTAAGAAAAAAGCGATTGCTGGTAAATTAAATGGCGCGATGATTGATCTACGCCGTCCGATTGAAGAGGATGGAGCAATTGAAATCGTAACTCAAGGCAGTGATGATGCCCTAGAGGTATTGCGTCATAGCACCGCTCACTTGCTCGCTCAGGCCATCAAGCGTCTATATAAAAATGTAAAGCTTGGGGTAGGTCCTGTGATTGAAGGTGGATTTTACTATGATATGGATCTAGAAGAGGCAATCACACCTGAAGATCTACCACTTATCGAAAAAGAAATGAAAAAAATCATCAATGAAAATTTGGAGATTGTTCGTAAAGAAGTGAGTCGTGAAGATGCCATCAAGCTATATCAGGAAATTGGTGATGAATATAAGCTTGAGCTTATCGATGCGATTCCAGCTGATGAAAAAGTAACCATCTATGAACAGGGAGAATTCTTCGATTTATGCCGTGGCGTTCACGTTCCTTCAACAGGCAAGCTCAAGGAATTCAAGCTCTTGAGCATCGCCGGTGCTTACTGGCGTGGTGACAGCAAAAACAAAATGCTGCAAAGAATCTATGGAACAGCCTTCTTCAAGAAGGAAGACCTTGAAGCGCATTTAAAAATGCTTGAAGAAGCGAAGGAACGGGATCACCGCAAGATTGGAAAAGAGCTAAATCTTTTTACAAACTCTCAATTAGTCGGACAAGGCCTGCCATTATGGCTTCCTAAAGGAGCAACGATTCGCCGTGTCATTGAGCGCTATATTGTTGATAAGGAAGAAAGACTTGGCTACAACCATGTCTATACACCAGTACTAGGTAGTGTCGAGCTCTACAAAACATCTGGACATTGGGGGCATTACCAGGAAAATATGTTCCCGGTCATGGACATGGACAACGAACAGCTTGTTCTTCGTCCAATGAACTGCCCGCATCATATGATGGTGTACAAGCAAGGCATTCATAGCTACCGTGAGCTTCCAATTCGCATCGCTGAGCTTGGAACGATGCACCGTTATGAAATGTCAGGTGCCCTTTCAGGCTTACAGCGTGTTCGTGGCATGACTTTAAATGATGCTCACGTCTTTGTTCGCCCTGATCAAATTAAGGATGAATTCAAGCGTGTTGTTCATTTAATCCAAGAGGTATACAAGGATTTCAATCTTAATAATTATTCCTTCCGCCTCTCCTATCGTGATCCGGAGGATACTGAAAAGTATTTTGACGATGATGCGATGTGGGAAAAGGCGCAATCCATGCTGAAGGAAGCAATGGATGAGCTAGGACTTGATTACTTTGAAGCAGAGGGAGAAGCAGCCTTTTACGGTCCGAAGCTTGATGTTCAGGTGAAGACAGCTCTTGGCAAGGATGAAACTTTATCAACTGTTCAATTAGACTTCTTGCTACCTGAGCGTTTTGATTTAACCTATGTGGGAGAGGACGGAAAGCAGCATCGCCCGGTTGTTATCCATCGTGGTGTCGTTTCCACAATGGAACGCTTTGTTGCCTTCTTAATTGAGGAATATAAAGGGGCGTTCCCTACTTGGTTGGCTCCTGTCCAAGTCGAAGTAATTCCTGTTTCACCAGAAATTCATTTTGACTATGCGAAAAAGGTCCAGGAACAGCTTCAAGCTGAGGGCTTCCGCGTAGAGCTTGACGACCGTAACGAAAAGATCGGTTACAAAATTCGTGAAGCTCAGGTGCAGAAGATTCCATATATGCTTGTTGTTGGTGATAAAGAAGTGGAAGAAAATGCAGTCAATGTGAGAAAATACGGTGAACAAAAATCAGAAACAATTTTATTCGAGGATTTTGTTAAAGCATTGAATGACGAGGTAAAGCGCTTCTAAAGGACTTTTCTCAAACTTTTTGTTTTTAAACAAATTAATAGAGTTTGTATGAAATCAGCCTTGCTAAAAAATGCTATTGCCAATCGTAAAATATTTTGATACAATTTCTTTTGTTGCGATAAAAGAAGTAACATTGACAAAACAACATGCTTTGTTGTAGAATAGTTAGGTAACTGAATACAGTTTTAGGAAAAGAAGAGGCACCCGCTTCTCACCTGATTGACGCAAAGGGCAGTTGGCAGGTTTTACGAGGATTTGATTGATTACGTTTGTTTTCGTAAAGTGTGGGTGTTTCATGCATCCACACTTTTTTAATGCTATGAAAGCTGCGATTCAACTTTGAGTCAATGAGATGATTATGGTGTTTCTGCTAAATCTTATTTACATTCTTGACCTAAACGTTGTGTTCGCGAAATTAATGGAGGTGTCTAACTATTAGCAAAGACATGTTGTTAAACGAGGGTATTCGGGCCCGGGAAGTTCGATTAATTGACCAAAATGGCGAGCAGCTAGGGATTAAATCAAAGAATGAAGCACTTGAAATTGCTGCACGTGTGAATTTGGACCTTGTGCTTGTTGCTCCGAATGCGAAACCACCAGTAGCAAGGATTATGGACTACGGTAAGTTTAAATTCGAACAACAGAAAAAGGAAAAAGAAGCGCGCAAAAATCAAAAAGTGATCAGTGTCAAGGAAGTTCGTCTTAGTCCAACTATTGATGAGCATGACTTTAATACAAAGCTGCGAAATGCCATTAAGTTCCTAGAAAAAGGCGATAAAGTGAAAGCTTCGATTCGATTTAAGGGTCGTGCGATTACACATAAAGAAATTGGTCAACGTGTTCTAGTCCGTTTCGCTGAGAGCTGCAGTGAAATTGCAACTGTTGAATCTCATCCAAAAATGGACGGAAGAAGCATGTTCATGATGCTTGCCCCTAAAAACGATAAGTAATAAGGAGGAAATTCCAAATGCCAAAAATGAAAACTCACCGCGGCGCTGCAAAGCGTTTCAAGAGAACAGGATCTGGTAAACTGAAGCGTTCACATGCTTACAGAAGCCATATGTTTGCTCACAAATCTCAAAAACAAAAGCGTAAACTTCGTAAAGGAACTCTTGTTTCCTCAGGTGATTACAAGCGTATCCGTAACTTATTAGTACACATTTAAGTAATATCCGATCTTAGGAGGGAAATAGAATGCCACGTGTAAAAGGCGGTACAGTTACTCGCAGACGTCGTAAAAAGGTATTAAAATTAGCTAAAGGTTATTTCGGTTCTAAACATACATTATATAAAGTTGCTAACCAGCAAGTAATGAAATCATTACAATATGCTTACCGTGACCGTCGCCAGAAAAAGCGCGACTTCCGTAAGCTTTGGATTACTCGTATCAACGCAGCTGCTCGCATCAACGGTCTTTCTTACAGCCGTTTAATGCATGGATTAAAGGTTGCAGGTATCGAAGTAAACCGCAAAATGCTTGCTGACCTTGCAATCAGCGATGAAAAAGCATTTGCTGAATTAGCAGCAGTTGCAAAGCAAAATTTAAAGTAAATAGAAAAGCGGAATCGGCTTGCACAGACCCGACAAGCATAAGACGATCCGGCATGAAGGCTGTCCTTTAACCTTCCTGACGGATTGGCTTATGACCTCGAGGGTCTAACCGATGGAGCTAGACAGTAAGAAATAAGCCATTCTCATTAATGAGAGTGGCTTTTGATCTTAAAAGGGGAGTTGTTTGTGAATTACATATTGGGTTATTTCATAGGAATAAATATTCTTAGCCTTCTTCTTATGTACATAGATAAAAATCGGGCAAAGAGAAATCAATATCGAATCAGTGAAAAAACATTATGGATGGCTGCCCTTTTTGGAGGGGCTTTAGGGGGAGTGATTGGGATGAACTGCTTCAGGCATAAGACGTGTTTTCAATCAATGTCTATGACGCTAAATCTTAATAATTCCGCCAATGTATTTGTCAGTCTTGGAAGTAATTACATAACGACAATAGCCTAAT
>NZ_JAUSTU010000022.1:0-51776 GCF_030813005.1 Anoxybacillus andreesenii | reverse complement strand
AAATAAAAAGGAAACGAAAGTGACGGTTGCGAACTTACTTCATCACCGTCACTTTCGTTTCCGAATAGAACGCCATTAAATATGACTCTTAACAGATTGTGGAGATAAATTTGATTGTGATTGTTCTCCAGACTGCTCAAATTAAGGATGTTGAAAAAATTGAAAGAGCTTATGATGTTTATTCCATGTCATCGCATTCCTGAACGCTGTTTACATATTAAGGGGAAGCCAATGCCGCTTTGCACAAGATGCTTTGCGATTTTGCTTGGCTATATGTTTGTACCCGTTGCGGTGCTTGTCCCACTCGTTGTTCCACTATGGCTTCCCTTTCTAATGGCAGTTCCTCTCCTTATGGACGGCTTCACACAAAGATGGAAATGGAGAACTAGCACCAATACGCTACGTTTTTTTACGGGACTATTATTCGGCATTGGCCAAGCAATTTTTATCTCTACTGTTGTATGGAGTATTGCTAGTTGGGTTGTAAGCTAGAACATTATTGACTTTGACTTTGCTTATTTGTCGGATGGATGGCTTGTTCTAGCTCTTCTCTAGCAATTCTCTGCTTGACTGTTTCTGCATTTGGCTGCCCCTTTTGGCTATTGCCTTTTTCACGTTTTTGACTCATATGCGTCACTCCTTTCTCATATAACATGGGTAAGAAATGAAAAGGCTATTCCATCGAACCGAGTTTTTTTGACAAAATGAAAGGGTTTTCGTATCCTTTATCGAAATATAGAGTCGTAAGTTGAAAAAGGGGATGAAGAGAATGACAACAACAGAGGTCGTAATTGTGAGTGCGGTTCGGACGGCGATAGGGAGCTTTAATGGAAGCTTGAAGGATGTTTCAGCACCAGAGCTCGGTGCCATCGCGATTAAGGGAGCGCTCGAGAAAGCGGGAGTAAAAGCAGAACAAGTCGATGAGGTAATCCTTGGAAATGTCCTTCAAGCAGGTCTTGGGCAAAACCCAGCGAGACAGGCGGCATTGAAGGCGGGTCTACCTGAATCAGTCTCTGCGATGACAATTAATAAGGTGTGTGGATCAGGTTTAAAAGCCGTTCATTTAGCCACTCAAGCGATCGTTGCAGGTGATGCTGAGGTGGTCGTTGCTGGTGGAATGGAAAATATGAGTCAAGCACCATTTCTTTTGAAAAATGCCCGAGATGGTTTTAGAATGGGCGATCAAAAATTAATAGATAGTATGATAACAGATGGCTTATGGTGTGCTTTTAACGACTATCATATGGGCATTACTGCTGAAAATCTTTGTGATAAATACGAGATTAGTAGGGAAGAACAGGATGAGTTTTCGGCCTGGAGTCAGGAGAAGGCAGCGAAAGCAATTGAAGAAGGAAGGTTTCAGGACGAGATCATTCCTGTCGTCATTCCACAGCGAAAAGGCGACCCGATTGTTTTTGACACGGATGAATATCCGAAAAAAGGTACGACTGCTGAAAAGCTTGCGAGCTTACGCCCTGCTTTTAAAAAGGATGGTAGTGTGACAGCTGGTAATGCGTCAGGGATCAATGATGGTGCAGCCGTTCTAGTCGTGATGAGTAAGGCCAAAGCAGAAGAGCTTGGGGTCAAGCCACTTGTGACGATTAAGGGCAATGCAAGTGCTGGGGTAGATCCAAGTATTATGGGAATTGGACCAGTGAATGCGGTGAAAAAAGCACTTGAAAAGGGGGCAACCTCTCTTGATGAGATCGAGTTAATCGAAGCGAATGAAGCCTTTGCGGCGCAGAGCTTAGCTGTTGATAGAGAGCTACACTTCAATAAGGACATTCTCAATGTTAATGGTGGGGCCATCGCTCTTGGTCATCCAATCGGCGCAAGTGGAGCACGAATTCTTGTCACACTTATTCATGAAATGAAGCGGAGAGAGGCAAGGAAAGGTCTTGCAACCCTTTGTATTGGTGGGGGTCAAGGAGTTGCCACTGTCGTTGAATTAGCATAAATGCTATAATATTCTCACCAACATTGTAGTGAGGGATAGACATGAAAAAGAAACAAACACCTAAACGAAATGAAGATAAGCCTGTTACCCTTGGGGATATGCTAAATGAAGATTTGCTCAAGCAATTAAAGGAGCAAAAGCAGCAGTTAAAAGCAGCTGAAGAAAAGAAACAGATTGAGGAAGAAGAACGAAAAAAGGAAGAACGTCGCCAACGGGAAAAGAACAAATCCTTTGAAGAACTTCTCAATGAAAGCTCGATGAATTGGAAGAATTTTAAATAAAACGAAAATATAGCGAATCGTTTTCAATCGGGACTTTCCCTCTCATGATAAGAGGTAGAGAGTCCCGATTCGCGTTTAATCGGGACTTACTTCGGTCGAAAAGAGGTATCTGAGTCTCGATTTGCGTTTTATTAGGACTTACTCCGGTCGAAAAGCGTCATCTGAGTCTCGATTCGCACATAATCGGGACCCTCTCTGGTCGAAAAGAGGTATCTGAGTCCCGATTCCCACTTAATCGGGACTCTCTTCGGTCGAAAAGAGGTATCTGAGTCTCGATTCGCACATAATCGGGACTCACTCCGGTCGAAAAGCGTCATCTGAGTCTCGATTCGCACATAATCGGGACTCATTCAGGTCTAAAAGAAGTAACCGAGTCCCGATATTCACATATTAGTAGGCTTTCTACCAATTATCGATGCTCCTTATATGTATTCGCCTTTGACAGTGATTGAATCAGACTCACTTCTTCCTCCGTCAACGGCTTCGAGTTGACCGCCTTTACATTCGCTTTTAATTGCTCAACTGAACTTGCACCCACAATAACAGAAGCAACGGCAGGATGGGCGAGATTGTAGCGAAGGGCGATTTCGGTTAATGGGCGGCCTTTCGCTACTTTGTCCTTCAAGGCAACAATAAGCTCCTTCAGTTCCTCTGCAGTATAATCTAAATAACCGCTTCCCGATAATTTCGCCAATGCTTTTTCCGTCAACAAGCCTTTGGCAAGAGATCCGCGTGTGACGACACTAATCTTATTCTTATGAAGAAGCGGCAATGCCTCTTCCTCTGGTCTGCGGTCAAGAATGCTGTATTGCATCATGTTGGAGACGATATTTGCTCGATTCACATATTCCCGAATAACATTCGGACGAATGGAAGAGATCCCATAATAACGAATGAATCCTTCTTCACGTAATTCTTCAAATGCCTCAATTGTTTCATCAATCGGGTCGTCCAGCGTTCCCCCGTGTAGCTGATACAAATCGATGTAATCGGTGCTGAGCTTTTTTAAGCTCTGTTTAACCGCTTCCTTAATATAGCCTTTGGAGGGATCCCAGCTCCAGCTATCTTTCTGTTCGGTCCAGCGGTTCCCCACCTTCGTTGCTAACAGTACCTGATCCCTTACCTTTTTCAGTGCCTTTCCGACGATTTCCTCATTGACACCAAAATCATACAAATCTGCTGTATCAAAGTAGTTAATCCCCGCTTCCAAAGCAGCGTCGATGATTTTTTCAGCGTGAGTTGCATCTGTTCCAAGTGACATGCAGCCAAGTCCGATTTCGCTCACCATTAAATCGGATGTGCCTAATTGATTTTTCTTCATTTGTTTCACCTCTAAGGCCATTGTAACGGTAGCGGATAAGAGAAAACAAATTAGGAGCTCTTTTCCTTATGTATGGATTGAATCCAGTCTTGAAGCCCATCATAATGTTGTTGATATTCTTTTAGCTTTTCCCGTATTTCCCAAGCTTTTCCGACAAGGATGATCCCTTTCTTGTGAACATACAGCTTCATCTCTCTGCCTCCCACCTAAGTATGCTACACTATATGTTGTGAACAATTAGGAATAGAACAGGAGTGACATATATGAGTCGCCTTGAGGAAAAAACAATCTCATCGGAGCCCATTTTTTCTGGAAAAATCATTACTCTCCAGGTCGATGAAGTAGAGCTGCCCAATGGCCGAACCTCGAAGAGAGAAATCGTCAAGCATCCTGGCGCTGTGGCGATCCTGCCGTTAACAAATGATAATAACATCGTCATGGTGGAGCAGTTCCGAAAGCCGCTAGAACGAACCATCGTGGAAATCCCTGCTGGCAAGCTTGAAAAAGGGGAGGAACCGCGAGAAACAGCCATTAGAGAATTGGAAGAAGAAACTGGCTACGAGTGTGATTCGCTTGAATGGCTCATTTCTTTTTATACTTCACCAGGCTTTGCCGATGAAATCGTCCATTTATATATAGCGAAAGGTCTTAAAAAGAAGAAGGATGCGGCAACACTGGATGAGGACGAATTCGTCAATCTGTTAGAGATATCTTTAGATGAGGCGATTCAGCTCATAAAGGAGCAAAAAATCTATGATGCAAAGACAGTCTATGCTGTTACTTACTTACAATTACAAGAGGCGATGAAAAAATGAAGCCTTATTATGTGGACCTACATATTCATATCGGTAGGACTCAGTCAGGAAAGGCCGTCAAAATTACAGGTGCGAAGAGTTTGACATTCTCTAATATTATTGAGCATGCCCGTGATTTGAAGGGGCTAAATATGATCGGGATCATCGATTGTCACTCCCCAGAGGTCATTATTGAAATGGAAGGGCTGCTTGAGGCAGGAGAGCTGATTCAGCATGAGAAGGGCGGACTTTTTTACGGCGGGATGACAATAATTCCAGGGTCCGAGCTTGAAATCTATGATGAGGGTACGAATGGACCGATTCACGTCCTTTGTTATTTTCCTTCACTTGCAATCATGAAGGATTTTTCAGGCTTGCTTTCCCATCATTTGAAAAATATTAATTTGAGCTCACAGCGTGTATACGTTACGGGTCGAGAGCTTCAGGCAAAGGTGAAGGAAATGGGAGGATTATTCATCCCAGCCCATGTGTTTACCCCCTTTAAGAGTCTATATGGAAAAGGGGTTCACATCTCCTTAACCGAGGTATTTGAGCCTGATCTGATCGATGGGATCGAGCTCGGCTTAAGCTCGAATACAGAAATGGCTGATCAAATAGCTGAAATACACCGATATCCATATCTATCTAATTCAGATGCTCATTCTCTCGCTAAGATTGCCCGTGAATATCAAGCGATTCAAATGAAGGAGCCAACATTCACTAACCTACAGGAGGCCCTGCAAGGAAAAAATAATCAGCGCATTGTGGCCAATTATGGCTTAGACCCACTGCTAGGGAAATACCATCAAACCGTTTGTGAAAAATGCTTGTCCCCTGCAAGCTTTGATATGGAGGAATGCTCAAACTGTGGCCATCATAATTTCACAAAGGGTGTGGCAGAAAGAATCAAGGAATTAAAGACTGCGGAAACGGGACCAACTACTAGGCCGCCCTACATCCATCAGGTTCCTTTGCAGTTCATTCCAGGGCTCGGTCCGAAGCTGCTAGAAAAGCTGCTCAACCATTTCGGAACAGAGATGGCGATTCTTCATGAAGTGCCGCCTGAGGCGCTAGCACAGGTTGTGCCGACAAAGATAGCCGACCTTATTGTCCGTGCGAGAGAGGGAACATTGTCCTTCGACGCAGGTGGCGGAGGCCGGTACGGAAGGGTATCCAATTTGGAATAGTAGAATTCTTCATAGACCAGCTCATACATGAAACGGTGAGCTGGTCGTTTTTGTGATTTCACTTGTAAAGCTTCATAGGTGAACTTGTTTTCTCCATATAAGCGGGCGTTGTGAACCCATGCGCATAAGGCGGTAGAAGAATTACATTTTCTAGTAGAGTGATTTTACTAGATTTTCATGCATAACGAGAGGGTGGTAGACATACATTTTTATTAGTCTATTTATTCTCTAGGAGGAAAAAGCATGAGGAAAAGGATGTACCAGGATATCGTCACCATACACTTTCGAGAACATTCGTCCATCTACTTATTTGTCGTTGTACTTTTCCTAATGGGTGTTATATTTGGTGCCATTGTCGTCAACAGTCTGAGTTTTTCGCAGAAGGAAGATTTATTCTATTATTTATCTCAGTTTTTTGGCCAGGTTTCAGATGATAAGGTAGCGGCTTCAAATGATTTGCTTTGGCAAAGCTTCATGCACAACAGCAAATTTATCGGCTTAATGTGGATTTTGGGTATTTCTATTATTGGTTTGCCCGTCATCCTTATCATTTTATTTATTAAAGGGCTTGTTGTAGGATTTACGGTAGGCTTTCTCGTTAATCAAATGAGCTGGGATGGATTTATTCTTTCCTTCGTTTCCATCCTTCCGCAAAATCTTATTATCATTCCGGTGTTTGTTTTTGGAGCCACTTTATCCGTAGCCTTTTCACTAAAGATGATTCGAAGGCAATTTATGAAAAAACTTAGTCAGCCAATCCTCCCGTTATTTGGAAGATATGGTCTTGCTCTTGTAGGCGCCCTCCTCCTTCTTGTCGCTGCTGCGAGCATTGAGGCTTATATATCACCAATGCTGATGAAGCTAGTGGTGAATATAATTGAGTAAAAAAATGATCCTAAAATTGTAGAAAAAACAACTAAATACTAGTAAACTGTTTTTAAGATAATAGAAGAAGAGTCAAAATACACTAAATTTTTTATCATATTAGAATCATTATCATTCCTTTTTTAAAATGATTTTCATTTTGAAATTGCTTGAGTCTCTGTTATAATAAGAGGGTGAAAGTAGCGGGGAGGACTATCGTTATGGAAAGCAGAATTGAAAGAATCAAAAAACATCTACATTCATCCAGCTATAAATTGACACCGCAGCGCGAAGCTACCGTGCGGGTGCTCCTTGAACATGAAGAGGATCATTTGAGTGCTGAAGATGTGTACCTCCTTGTGAAAGAAAAATCACCTGAAATTGGACTCGCAACGGTTTATAGAACACTAGAGTTACTGACTGAATTGAAAATAGTAGACAAAATTAATTTTGGTGACGGTGTTTCACGCTATGATTTAAGACAGGAAGGTGCAGCACATTTTCACCATCATCTTGTTTGTATAGAGTGTGGAGCCGTAGATGAAATCCAGGAAGATTTGCTAGAAGATGTAGAAGCAATTGTGGAAAAAAGATGGAACTTTCAAATCAAAGATCATCGTTTGACCTTTCACGGTATTTGCTACCGTTGCCAAGATAAAGAAGAATAAAAAACAAGCCTTTTCCAACACGGAGAGGGCTTTTTTGATGTATATTTCTTGTCCTAACTGGCATACCCTTCAATATAAGGATTTTTTTGGAGGAAACGGACATGAAATCGTGGCTAAAGATTGTTGTCAAAACACTAAAGGTATTTTTGCTTTTCACGGCATGCACAATTCTTTTTTACTATGGTATGATGTGGGTAAATGAAGAATATCAAAATTATCACCGCTATGACGAGCCAAGTGGCAAGGCTGTGAAAGTATCGGCAAATCCAGCTGAGGAAGAATCCAGCTGGTTTGATCGACTTATTTTGTTTTATTTAAACGGGGAGTAATGACTAATGGAGCTGCAGCTAAAGGATTTTACCCATTTTTTATTAGTAGAAAAGGGACTAGCTCAAAATACAATTGTCTCTTATGAGCGGGACCTTAAAAGTTATATCGCATTCTTACAAAAAAATGAAGGGTTAACGAGCCTAAAGGATGTTCAAAGAATTCAGATTGTTCGTTTCTTAGAAACCCTGAAGGAGCAAGGGAAATCGGCTAAGACGCTGGCGCGACACGTGGCATCGATTCGCGCCTTCCATCAATTTTTGTTAAGAGAGAAGGTAGCGGATCAGGATCCGTCCGTCCATATTGACACACCAAGGCTTGAGCGCTCGCTGCCAAAGGTGCTGAGCATGGGCGAGGTGGAACGGCTGCTAGATTTTCCAAAGGAGCACGATCATTATGGCTTAAGGGATAAAGCAATGCTTGAGCTGCTTTATGCGACTGGTATCCGGGTGAGCGAGCTGATTGGTTTAGATATCGGGGATGCTCATTTATCAATGGGTTTCATTCGTTGTATTGGAAAGGGGAACAAGGAACGGATTATCCCACTAGGCTCAAAGGCAACTGATGCCATTCAGAAATATTTAGATGAGGGGCGTCCTCAATTTGTTTCAAAGAAGTACAAAGATGAGGCATTATTTTTGAACCATCATGGACGAAGATTAACAAGACAGGGTTTTTGGAAGATACTAAAACGCCTGACTCAGGAAGCAGGGATTGAGAAGGATTTAACTCCGCATACATTGCGCCATTCCTTTGCGACTCATTTGCTTGAAAATGGCGCAGATTTAAGGGCAGTACAAGAAATGCTTGGGCATGCGGATATATCAACCACTCAAATCTACACCCATGTGACAAAGCTACGACTAAAGGATGTGTATACCCAATTTCATCCTCGAGCTTAAAAGGTTCATAGAATAGTAGAAAAAGCTTCCCGTAAGAGGTAGCTTTTTCTTGTTTATTCCTGATTTATTTTGGTAAAATATAGTTGTCAGACTTCTGACAACTATATTTTACTTGTATTCAGAGAAGAAGCTGGGAAAAGTAAGAAAGCATTTGATAGTTGGAAAAAAAGTTAAATTTAAGATCCGATTCTTGATACTTTGGATTGTATAGGAGGAGTAGGAATGTCTTTTCAATATAAACGAATTTTTTTGGTTGTCATGGATTCCGTTGGGATTGGTGAAGCACCAGATGCTGAGAAATTTGGTGATAGCGGAGCGGATACATTCGGACATATTGCTGAAAGAATGAATGGTCTTCATATGCCAAATATGGAGAAGCTTGGTTTAAGTAATATTAGAGAGATTAAAGGAATCAAGCCGGTTGAGCATCCATTAGCGTTTTACACAAAAATGCAGGAGGCTTCAAGTGGAAAGGACACAATGACTGGACATTGGGAAATCATGGGTCTCAATATTAGCACGCCTTTTCAAGTTTTTCCTAATGGATTTCCCGAGGAATTAATCTCTGAGCTGGAATCAAGGACGGGTAGAAAGGTCATTGGGAATAAGCCTGCGAGTGGGACGGAAATCATTATTGAATTGGGAGAAGAGCATATGAAAACAGGGGCGCTCATTGTGTATACCTCTGCTGATTCTGTGCTTCAAATTGCAGCCCATGAGGAGATTATCCCGATTGAAGAGCAATATGAAATTTGCAAAATTGCCCGTGAGCTAACCTTAGACGAAAGATACATGGTGGGAAGAGTAATTGCTAGACCATTTATCGGTGAACCTGGAAATTTCCAAAGAACCTCGAACCGCCATGATTATGCATTGAAGCCATTTGACCGCACTGTCATGAACGAAATGAAGGATGCGGGTCTCGATGTGATTGCGATTGGGAAAATTTCCGATATCTTTGATGGTGAAGGAGTTACAAAATCGCTCAGAACGGTTTCAAATATGGATGGAATGGATAAGCTTGTGCAAACCCTTGACATGAATTTCACGGGGCTAAGCTTCCTCAATTTAGTGGATTTCGATGCTCTCTATGGACATAGAAGGGATCCAATTGGATATGGAAAGGCCCTTGAAGAATATGATGCAAGGCTGCCAGAGGTGTTTGCAAGGATGAAGGATGATGATCTTCTCATCATTACAGCGGATCATGGCAACGACCCTATTCATCCTGGAACAGATCACACTCGTGAGTACGTGCCCCTCCTCGTTTATACGAAGAATCTCAACGGCAGGGAGCTACCACTGAGGGAAACCTTTGCAGACATCGGTGCCACCGTTGCAGAAAACTTCCGGGTACAAATGCCAAAATACGGAAAGAGCTTCCTGCAAGATTTAAAATAAAATCGGTACCAGTCACTGCCAATGGCAGTGACCAGCGGGTACCGCCGGTGGACATTTCTTCACTTTTGTCCACCTCAGGCGGACAGTGCTGAAAATAGAAATGTTCAGTTTCAAAGGAGGGCATACATATGAATTATGAAAAAATTAAACAGGCAGCAGATTATCTTAAGAATGAAATGACGATACAGCCTATGATAGGGCTTATTCTTGGGTCAGGGCTAGGCGTCTTGGCTGACGAAATAGAAGAGGCAGCTCGTATGCCTTACAAGCAAATTCCTGACTTTCCAGTTTCAACGGTAGAAGGCCATGCCGGCCAGCTTGTCTTCGGTAAGCTGAACGGTGTACCTGTTGTAGCAATGCAAGGAAGATTTCATTATTATGAAGGCTATAGCTTTGATCAGGTTACCTTTCCAGTTCGGGTTATGAAGGAGCTTGGTGTTGGCTCCCTTATCGTTACGAATGCGGCAGGTGGCGTAAACAAGGATTTTTCTCCAGGGGACTTAATGCTAATTACGGATCATATTAATAATATGGGCTCAAATCCGCTGATTGGCCACAATGATTCACGATTAGGTGTCAGATTCCCAGATATGTCTGAGGCCTACTCAAAGGATTTGATTCAAAGAGCAAAAGCGGTAGCCAAAGCCTTAAATATTGATCTTCAAGAAGGTGTATACGTTGGAAATACTGGTCCTACATATGAAACACCAGCAGAGGTAAGAATGATTCGCACACTTGGTGGAGATGCGGTTGGAATGTCGACGGTGCCTGAGGTAATTGTGGCAAGACATAGCGGTCTTGAGGTACTAGGGATTTCCTGTATCTCAAACATGGCTTCAGGAATTTTAGATCAGCCATTAAACCATGAAGAGGTTATTGAAACAACCGAAAGGGTTAAGGAGAACTTCCTTCGTTTAGTGAAAGCATTGGTGAAAGAAATAGGAGCTGATGATTAGAATGCGAATGGTCGATTTAATTGAAAAAAAACGGGATGGCAGGGAGCTCAGTACGGAAGAAATAAACTATATTATTAAAGGTTATACAGAGGGCGACATCCCCGATTACCAGGTCAGTGCACTGACGATGGCAATTTATTTTCAAGGGATGACAGAAAAGGAAAGAGCAGACTTAACAATGGCTATGGTGGAATCCGGAGAACAAATTGATCTTTCTAAAATAGAAGGCGTGAAGGTCGATAAGCACTCAACTGGTGGTGTCGGCGATACGACAACCCTCGTACTTGGTCCACTCGTGGCATCCGTTGGTGTCCCAGTTGCGAAAATGTCTGGACGCGGTCTAGGCCATACGGGAGGAACAATTGACAAGCTTGAATCGATTTCAGGCTTTCATGTGGAGATTACAAAGGAAGAATTTATCACCCTAGTCAATCAAAACAAGCTGGCTGTAATTGGGCAAACAGGGAATCTTACTCCAGCAGATAAAAAGCTTTACGCCCTTCGTGATGTAACAGCAACCGTTGACAGTGTTCCATTAATTGCAAGCTCCATCATGAGTAAAAAAATCGCAGCAGGGGCCGACTGTATCGTTCTAGACGTTAAAACAGGTGCAGGCGCCTTCATGAAAACGGTGGAGGATGCAAGAGAGCTGGCCAAAGCGATGGTGCGAATCGGAAATAATGTGGGAAGAAAAACGATGGCCATCATTTCTGATATGAGCCAGCCCTTAGGTTTCGCCATTGGGAATGCTCTGGAAGTAAAAGAAGCGATTGACACGCTAAAGGGCGAGGGTCCGGAAGATTTGACAGAGCTATGCTTAACGTTGGGAAGTCATATGGTCCTCCTTGCCAAGAAAGCAAGTAACATTGAGGAAGCAAGAGCGCTGCTTGAGGAAGCGATTAAAAATGGAAAAGCACTAGAGACGTTTAAGATCTTTCTTCAGGCACAGGGTGGAGATCCGACGGTGGTGGATGATCCAGCCAAGCTCCCTCAAGCAAAATTCACCTTTGAATTAGAAGCACAAGAGGATGGCTATGTCACAGAAATGGTAGCAGATGAGATTGGGACGGCGGCCATGCTTCTTGGGGCTGGAAGAGCAACGAAGGATTCGATCATCGATCTAGCCGTAGGCTTTGTTCTCCACAAAAAAATCGGAGACGGGGTCAAAAAAGGAGAGTCCTTGCTGACAATTCATAGTAATTCAGAGGACATTTCAGCAGTGAAAGAGAGTCTTTATCAGAATATTAAAGTCTCTAAGGTAGAGACCAAAGCACCGATTCTAATCCATGAGGAAATAACAGAATAATACACGAACGATATGTTCCAAAATACCAAGGGTTTTCCCCTTGGTATTTTTTTGTTTGTTTGTATATTTTTATCCGTGTTGGTGAAAAATGGATTTATAAAGAATGGAGGGTTTATGTCATGAAAAGATTTCTAGCTTTGTTCCTAGTATCAATAATGGGTATGTCAATGATTTCAACCGCTGTTATGGCGGCAGAAAAAGCAGGAGTCAATCTAGCAGAAGATGCAAGTTCTGCAATTCTAATAGAACGAGACACCGGCACAGTCCTATATGATAAAAACAGCAATGAGCAGCTGCCTCCTGCGAGCATGACGAAAATCATGACGATGCTATTAATTATGGAAGCGATAGATAGCGGCAGATTAAAAATAGATGAAAAGATTAGAACGAGTGAGTATGCCGCATCCATGGGCGGGTCCCAAATATTTCTTGAGCCCGGCGAAGAAATGACGACGGAAGAAATGCTGAGTGCGATTGCCATCGGTTCAGCAAATGATGCCTCAGTGGCTATGGCAGAGAGAATTGCTGGCTCAGAGGAAGCGTTTGTCGAGCATATGAATAAAAAAGCAAAAGCTTTAGGCCTAAAAAATACATTATTCCAAAATACAACCGGACTTCCAGCAGAAAACCACTATAGTACGGCTCATGATATGGCGATCATCGCCAAGGAGCTTTTGAAATACGAGCAAATCACAAAATATACAGGTACATATGAATCCTACCTACGCGAAAATACAGATAAGAAATTTTGGCTCGTTAATACGAATCGTCTCGTTCGCTTTTATCCAGGAGTAGACGGTTTAAAGACAGGATTCACAAGTGAGGCCAAGTATTGCCTAACAGCAACTGCACAAAAAAATAATATGCGTGTCATTGCGGTCGTATTCGGTGCACCAACATCAAAATCGCGCAATGCACAAATCACCAAGATGCTAGATTTTGCATTTAGCCAATATGAAACACACCCGAAGTATAAGCGTAATGTTGTCATAGACAAAGTGAAGGTAAGCAAAGGGAATAAGAAAAAAATCGATGCGGTCACGAGCGAACCCATTTCACTTTTAACAAAAAAGGGTGAAAGCGTTGATGCAGTAAAACAGGAGATTGTCTTAAAGAAAGACATTAAAGCACCTGTTAGAAAAGGAGAAAAAGTAGGCGAGCTTCGACTTGTCAAAGATGGGAAAACAATTGTGAAGAGCCCACTCGTAGCAAGTACAGATGTGAAAGAAGCAAGTTGGTGGGTATTGTATAAGCGCTCATTTGGCATGTTTACGAAATCTAAGTAATTGGCTCAAAATGCGTCTGTCGAAATTCAGCTTAAATCTTCTTATTTTAGCGAAATGCTTCTAGTTTTGTTATCAGGAAGGAAAAAAACTGTGAAACATCGAATTGACTCACTATGAAAGATTAAGGAGGCTATGGATAGTGAGTCTAGACATTGAAATGGAAATCAAACAAGATGTACTATGCATTCGTCTTAGCGGTGAGCTTGATCACCACTCGGCAGATGAATTGCGGGAAAGAGCAACAAGTACAATAGAGGAACATCAAATTCGTCACATCGTCCTTAATTTAGAGTTTCTTACATTTATGGATAGTTCAGGACTTGGTGTCATTCTCGGTCGATATAAGCAAATTAAGCAACAGCACGGTGAAATGGTCGTTTGTGCGATTTCTCCAAGCATCCAAAGATTATTTGATATGTCTGGCTTGTTCAAAATTATTCGCTTAGAGCCAACAGAGCAATATGCTTTGGAAAGATTGGGGGTAGCGTAATCATGAAGAATGAGATGAAGCTACAGTTTCGCGCCTTAAGTCAAAATGAATCCTTTGCGAGAATCACTGTCGCTGCCTTTATTGCCCAGCTTGATCCGACGATGGATGAGCTAACAGAAATCAAAACAGTGGTGTCAGAGGCTGTGACCAACGCCATTATCCATGGATATGAGGGCAATCCAGACGGAATCGTCTATATATCCGTTGCCCTTGAAGATGGATTTATCGACTTGTCGATTAAAGATGAAGGCTTAGGAATAGCGGACGTTGAAGAGGCCCGTCAACCATTGTTTACTACGAAGCCCGAGTTAGAAAGATCAGGTATGGGATTTACGATTATGGAAAACTTCATGGATGAAATAGAAATTCACACTGCTGTTGGAAAAGGAACTGAAGTTCGATTAAGGAAGCATTTGGCTACAAGCAAAATGTTATGCAATTAGGGGAGTATGCCGATGGATGTGGAGGTAAAAACTGACAAGAAAGAAAACTTCTTAAAGGACCATGAAGTTAAGGAGCTCATTAAAAAAAGTCAAGCTGGTGACGGAGATGCAAGAGATCTAATTGTGCAAAAAAACATGCGTCTTGTCTGGTCGGTGGTCCAGCGTTTTCTTAATCGAGGATATGAACCAGATGATCTGTTTCAAATTGGTTGTATCGGGCTATTAAAATCAGTCGATAAATTCGATTTATCCTATGATGTGAAATTTTCCACTTACGCGGTACCGATGATTATTGGAGAAATTCAACGGTTTATTCGCGATGATGGGACGGTAAAGGTCAGCCGTTCCCTGAAAGAATTAAGCAATAAAATCCGCAAAGCAAAGGATGATCTTTCAAAAAATTTAGGAAGAATCCCAACGATTAATGAATTAGCTGAGTTTTTGGATATTTCCGCTGAGGATATTATTCTTGCTCAAGATGCGAACAGAACACCCTCCTCCATTCATGAAACCGTCTATGAAAACGATGGAGATCCCATTACGTTACTTGATCAAATTGATGATGGGAATGAGGGAAAGTGGTTTGATAAGATCGCTTTGAAGGAAGCGATTCGTGAGCTTGATGAACGGGAGAGACTCATTGTCTATTTACGTTATTATAAGGATCAAACCCAATCAGAAGTGGCCGAACGGCTTGGTATCTCCCAAGTCCAGGTTTCAAGGCTGGAAAAGAAAATTCTACAGGAAATGAAAGACCGTATGGATGTGTAATCCATACGGTCTTTTCGTGTCCATTTAACCTTTGATTTGCATCCTTTACGGTCTAAGGCTTGATTCACATCGCTGCTCGTATCATACCTAAGATGTTCACTCCCTACTCCCAGTCTGGAAACTTTTGGTGTTCATAAGGAAATTGCTGTTACTCATACTATTTGTACAAGGAAATCAAGGTTTGGGATGTGTATGTGATGGAAGAAACCATTTATATCCGGATGAGACATCGTGTCCAAATTCGTCCGAATGATACCGTTCTTCTAAAGGATATCGCGCAAATTATCGCCCACGAAAGAATTCATCAAGACCTGCAAAACCTTAAGGTATATACCTTCAAAGCACAGGATAACAACATCATTATCATTGATGTTATGGAGGTAATAGAAAAAATCACACGGGCCTTCAATAGTGTAGAGGTACAAGCCATTGGTCCATCACAATCCATAATTGAAGTGATCTATCAAAAGAAAAGGATGTCTGTCCCGTTTTTTGTTTTAACCTGGCTCCTGCTTTTCTTTGGTTCAGCCCTCGCCATTATCTATTTTCACGAGGATGTAAGCATGCAGGCTACCCAGCAAAAAATTTATACCATTATAACGGGAAGAGTAGAAGCAAGACCGTTGATATTCCAGATTCCATACTCCATTGGACTAGGTTTAGGAATGATTCTTTTTTTTAACCATGTGTTTCGCAAACGGCTAAATGATGAACCAAGTCCTCTTGAAGTAGAAATGTTTAATTACCAGCAGGATCTCGATCGATATGTCAGTCTAACGGAAAACAAAGAAAGCATGAAGCGCATCGATGGTCATTAAAATCCTGTTTGTCATTTTTGTTGGTCTTGCTGGGGGAATTGCGGTTGGATCTGGATTTGTTGCTTTTTTAGCCGTTTTGGGGATTATTCCTAGGCTTACTCAGCTGACAAAGACAATGAAGATGATTATCTGGTACCAATGGGCTGTTGTTGCAGGTGCACTAATTGGTGGAATGGGAAGCTTGAGGGATCCTGCAATTTTCTTCCCTTCACTCACACTTATTCCACTCGGACTTGCAGGAGGAATTTTTGTAGGAGCGATGGCTGCTGCACTTACAGAAGTATTGAATGTATTTCCTATACTAGCGAAGAGAATTGGCATTGAGGACAAAATTGTCGTCTTGATGATGGCTTTTGTCTTTGGCAAAATCTTTGGTTCTTTATATCAATGGCTCTATTTAGTTGGAAGATAGAAAGCACACCAGCTGCGGGAAAGGAAATGATCTATGGGTGAACGAAGGCGAATCATTATCATTACAGATGGAGACGAGTATGCCAGAAAAGCAATTGAACATGTTGCTCAAGAGATAGGAGGACGCTGCATTTCCATGTCACATGGAAATCCTACTTCATTATCTGGTCAAGAAATAGTCAAGTTAATTAAAAAAGCTAAGCAGGAGCCTATTCTAGTCATGTTTGATGATAGTGGAATTGTAGGCGAAGGATATGGGGAGACGGCGCTTAAATACGTGGCCAATCACCCAGATATTGAAGTATTAGGAGTCCTGGCGGTGGCAGCAAAAAAGAACCAAGGTGAATGGACAAAAATAGATATAAGTGTTGATCGTTATGGAGAACTAACACCCTATGGGGTAGATAAATATGGCGAACCAGAGCTTGAACTAGGAAGACTGTATGGTGATACGGTCTATTGTCTAGATGGGCTCAAGGCTCCTGTTGTGATTGGCGTTGGTGATATAGGGAAAATGGCAGGTATGGACTCCTATGAAGTTGGCGCGCCCATTACGAAAAAAGCGATCGAAGTCATCCTAGAAAGGAGCGGATTTTATGACCAGTAAAGCATCTTCAGAAAAAATCCCAATACCAGCAGTCCCTGATGATGTGGAACGTTTTATGAAGGAACGTATTGGTCTCGGGGAAAGCTTTGATCTGAGTATTAGAAAAATAAAAATTCTCAAGAAGGATGTTCACATCTATTCAGTTAATGGTTTATGCGACACGATTCCAATTGTTCAAATTATTAAGGAACTCGTGGAGCTTAATGATCATGAAAAATATTTAAAGGACCTATACGATTTAATTCAAAACCGGTTATTGCATCAATCTGTGACCCCAATGAAGAGCTTGGACGAGCTAGTCGATCAACTTCTATCTGGGTTAATCGTCATTGTGATGGAGGGTGAAAAAGAAGCCTTCGCCGTTGATGTAAGAAATTACCCAGGAAGACAGCCGGAGGAGCCCGTAACAGAAAAGGTTGTCAGAGGTTCGAGAGATGGATTTGTCGAAAATATCGTTCTAAATACAGCCTTAACAAGACTGAGAATCAGGGATGAAAGATTAAGATTTGAAATTCTTCGAGTCGGGGAACGGTCGAAAACAGATATTGCGATAGGCTATGTGAAGGATGTTGCGAATCCTGATTTAATTGACATCATTCGCAAGGAGTTAAAAGCGATAGAGGTCGATGGGTTAACGATGGCTGATAAAGCAGTTGAGGAATATTTGGTTAAGCAAGGCTATAATCCCTATCCGATGGTGCGATATACGGAAAGAGCAGATGTAGCTGCCACCCATTTACTCGAGGGACATGTCCTAATATATGTTAGTACTTCGCCGAGTGTGATCATTACGCCGATAACATTTTTTCATCATTTGCAGCATGCGGAAGAATATCGCCAATCTCCAGCTGTTGGTACCTTTATCCGTTGGTGTAGATTTCTAGGCGTTTTTGGCTCATTGTTTTTGCTACCCCTATGGCTATTATTCGTTCTAGAACCTGAGCTTTTACCCAAGAAACTGGAATTTATCGGACCGAATGAGAAATCTCATATTCCGATTGTCCTGCAAATCTTCTTCTCTGAGCTTGGCTTGATGTTTCTAAGGCTGGCGGCGATACATACGCCAACACCGCTCGCTACCGCTATGGGCTTAATAGCGGCTGTATTAATCGGGCAAATTGCCATTGATGTGGGATTATTTGTGCCCGAGGTGATTCTCTATGTTGCTGTATCGGCAATGGGTACCTTTGCGACACCAAGCTATGAGGTAGGCATGGCTAATAATATTGTCAAGCTGCTATTATTAAGTGCAGTGGCCATTTTCAAAGTTCCGGGTCTAGTGATAGGGACCACTGTTTTTATTCTATTAATGGCGAGCATCCGCTCACTAAAAACTCCGTATTTGTGGCCGCTTATTCCATTTAGTCCGAAGGCATTTTTGCAAATTATTATTCGAAATTCAAGTCCGGGTTCAAAAATACGTCCAAGTATTGTTCAGCCAAGAAACAGGCAAAAACAAGCGTCCAATTCTTAAGACATGTAGGATTATGGATATTTTTTGTGAAAATTGTGGAATTGAAGTTTCCCCTCATTTATGATAAAGTTTCTTTATCGCATTAAAGGGTTTTTCTAGAGGTCGTTCAATTAATTTGCAATTAACACGAGGAACGAGGGGATATCTTATGTTCTTACACGGCACATCCAGGGTGAACGAAAAGGGTCATTTGGAAATAGGTGGAGTTGATACACTTGACATCGTTAAGGAATTCGGAACTCCAGTATATGTATATGATATAGCCCTCATACGCGAGCGGGCGAGAGGCTATAAGGAAACATTTGAGAGAATGGGTGTGAAAGCACAGGTTGCATACGCAAGCAAAGCTTTTTCAACCATTGCCATGGTTCAGCTGGCAGAGCAAGAGGGGTTGTCGCTCGATGTCGTTTCCGGTGGTGAATTATACACTGCAATAGCTGCAGAGTTTCCTGTGAAAAGAATTCACTTTCATGGAAATAATAAAAGCCGCGACGAATTATTGATGGCATTGAATCATGAGATTGGGTGTATCGTGGTCGATAATTTTCATGAACTGAATATGCTTGAGGAGCTATGTCGGGAAAAAAAGATCAAAGCAGATATCCTGCTGAGAGTCACACCTGGAATTGAAGCCCATACACATGATTATATTTTGACTGGTCAGGAAGATTCAAAGTTCGGCTTTGATTTACAGAATGGACAGGCAACTATGGCTCTTGAGCAGTCCCTAAAATCTGAATATATCCATTTACTTGGTGTACATTGTCATATTGGTTCTCAAATTTTTGAAACAACGGGATTTCTATTGGCAGCGAGAAAGATTTTTTCAAAGCTGCATGAATGGAGAGAGGCTTTTCAATTTGAGGCTAAGGTGCTGAATCTGGGTGGTGGTTTTGGCATTCGCTATACGAAAGAGGATCAGCCGATTCCTGCTGCAAAATATGTGGAGGAGATTATTTCGGAGGTCAAGAGGCAGGCTCGTCATTTCAATATGGAGGTACCTGAAATTTGGATTGAGCCAGGGCGCTCGCTTGTGGGAGATGCAGGGACAACTCTATACAAGACCGGGTCTAGAAAAGAAGTGCCAAATGTTCGAAACTATTTAGCTGTTGATGGTGGAATGAGTGATAATATTCGTCCTGCCTTATACGAGGCGAAATATGAGGCGGTCTTAGCTAATAGAGTCCTTGAGCCGGTGGAGGAAACGGTTTCGATAGCGGGAAAATGCTGTGAATCCGGGGACATGCTTATTTGGGATTTGCCCCTTCCTAAGGCTGGACAGGACGACATTTTGGCTGTATTTTGCACGGGTGCTTACGGGTATTCGATGGCAAATAACTATAATCGTATTCCTCGTCCTCCCGTAGTCTTTGTAGAAAATGGTCAAGCAAGGCTTGTCGTCAGAAGGGAAACCTTCGATGACCTCGTTCAATTCGATTTGCCTTTGTTGGAAAAAGTAAATAAATAAGCTGCCGGGAATGGGCAGCTTATTTATTTACGACTATTTATTTTGAGAAGAAGCTCTTGATGGCGTCAATCAGGCTTACAAAGAAATCCTTCAGTTTTTCCAAAAAGCCTTGTCCTTCTTCGCTTTCAAGGAACTTAGAAATTTTGTCTTTCGCTTTGTTAAGCTGATCGCTCACCTGGTTCCAGTCAATATCCAAATCTTTAATTTTATTGAATAAATCAATTAAGCTTTGCATTTGCTGATCTGTTAGGCTAATTCCTAGATCTTTTGCTGCTCTTTCAATAATTGCGCGGAGATCTTCATCGGTTTTCGGTGGATTCTTGGCAATTTCTTCTTTTATTTTCGCAATTAAAGCAGCTGCATTTTCATTCCCAACCGATTCACCTAATTGTGCAGTTTGTACCATCTCTTCGTTTGCCGCTTGCTTGACATCCTCAGGAATGGTGGTGTCCGCAGAAATTTCGTAAGCTTTTATGATTCCAGTAAGTGCGGCTGTTCCAGAAACGGACACGGGAGCAGTAATATAGATTTTTGCATCCTTTACCCCAGCAGTAATAAGGGCATTGATATACATTTCATCTGTAACCCAGTTGATGTTTTTCGTTTTGACTTCAAGTCCAGAGCCTTTCTTTGCCACAGTAATCGCAGAGGATGAAATCGCCTTTGTACCAATTAAGGATTTAGAAATATAATTCCCCAAGTATTGATGCTCTTCTTTATTTGATACGGTGATGACTTCTACATCCTTAGGTGCATTCATTTCAGCAAGAAGCATATTTTTCTGCTCTTCGGTTAGATTTTCTCCGAGCGTTACAATCATATCCCCTTCGACCATATCCGCAAATGCTTGGATTGGCAAAAGGAAGAGCAAGCAAAGTAAGAAAAGCGTGATTTTTATCTTTTTCATGTAAGTGCCTCCTAGGAAAAACATAATATCATTTCTAAATGAGTTTCTTTTATTGATAGACGGATTCTTGATGTGGAAGGTTTCACCAATGAATATGGCTTATCCATATTATAGACTACACATGATTAGATGAAAACCAATTGAAGAAATTCTATAAATCTTGTATGATAATATCAATGGAGTCTTTCTTATTGACTGTTTTCGCAGAGCGTTTCTCTTGTAAGAACCACAAATGAACGATGACATATACTACTTAGAGGTAAGGTTTGTTAGCTAGTTTAAAAAGTGAAGAAAATGGAAAAAATAGAATTGATATGTTACTCCATTAATTGAGGGATCGAAATGCTAATTCGTTATAAAAAGGCGTTTGAAAAAATTGCGATGGGTTTATTGTCCTTTATGCCAAATGAAAAGGATTTAAAAAAGCTGCAGAGCACCATGAAGCAATATGAAATGTCGGACCAATATCAGCTCTTTCTATGGAAAGAAGAGGATATTATCGGGCTTATTGGCGTAGTTTTTTTAGAGGACGATCTGATTGAAATTCAGCATATATCCGTCAATCCGTCTCACCGCCATCAAGGAATTGGAAAAACGATGGTCAAAGCATTGAAAGAGCTTTTGCCTGACAAGAAGCTTCAGGCAAACAATGAAACAGCTGAATTTATTGAAAAATGTGATGTCGATGAAAGTATACAAGGCAAGGAATAAGTCTATTCCTTGCCTTTCCTCTGTCTTACTAGGAGTGCTTGATTCCTTTCCTCAATAACGCCACTCCGATCTCTTTTTGAATGGCGCTGCACGAGTTCTTCATTTGTTAAATCACTTTCCTGCCCCCAAATGAAATTCTTTTCGAGACAAGCTTTTTTGCAAACCTCCAACAGCTCAGGATCCTGAATAGGTAGGTTCATACTTTTGTAGTCTTGATGATTTTGAATGGAAGTAAGACGTTCCTTCAAAAGGGGGGAAAGTACGTTCAAAGTCAACCCATAATGTTCTAGCTGCTCTTTTTGCTCGTGAAAAATATTGATCGATTTCTGTAAGGTACGAATGGCCCCGCTCCAATTTCTAAGGCGATGATGGTAATTGGATACCGCAAGAAGAATAAAGCCAACAAGTATTGATTTTTTGTTATTTTTATCGACTTTTTTCCAATATTCCTCTAATATTTCATGACATTCAAAATAATCCCGCTCCCCGTGAAAATGGACTAAGTATTCTATATATTCCTTCGGATACAAAGGCACTACCTCCTATCCCTATTTGGAATAAGTTTACCTTAGAATGATTTTTAGGTCGACCCTTGAGCTTAAAAAACTAACAAAATGCCCAGAGCAGGCTCTGGGCATTTATGCAAATTTTTTATAACCAAGCAGCACCAACAATGATTAGCAGGATGAACAGGACCACAATTAAAGCAAACCCTGCACCAAATCCATAGCTTCCACCTGCAGACATATATTTTACCTCCTATTTTTGCTTTTTTGATACAATTACATCGTATGAGCATATGACAAAAATGGTCTGGGCTCATATCCTGAAGTTCAAAGTGGAAATATTCACCTTCGGGGAAGTGAAAGGAGGAAATTTCTATTGGATAACCTAAACGAATCCTCTATACTTAAAATAGATTTTAATGGTGTAATCGTCATGCTTGTGGATGATTACACTGTGAGTTAGGGGAAGTATGAGTGGAAAAGTTACACTATAATGTGAAGATTGATGCTTTTGAAGGGCCGCTCGATTTGCTTCTGCACCTGATCAATCGTCTCGAAATTGATATTTACGATATTCCAGTTGCGGAAATTACGGAACAGTATCTTCTTTATATACATACGATGAAGGAATTAGAGCTTGACCTAGCAAGTGAATATTTGGTAATGGCTGCCACTCTCCTTGCGATCAAAAGCAAAATGCTTCTCCCAAAGCATGAGGAGTCATTGGATGATGAATTGGAGTTTGCTGAGGAGGAAGACCCAAGGGATGAGCTAGTCGAAAGGCTTATTGAATATCGGAAGTACAAGGAAGCGGCTTCTGACTTGAAGAATTTAGAGCTTGAAAGAGGGCTAATGTTTACCAAGCCTCCGAGCGATTTATCTGATTACTCTAGTGAGGTTAAGACAGACAAGCTCGATTTAGACGTATCGCTCTACGATATGCTCGGTGCTCTTCAGAAGCTTTTACGAAGGAAAAAGCTCCAAAGACCGCTATCGACCAAGATTACCCGGCAGGAGATTCCCATTGAGCAAAGAATGGATGAAATTCTGCAAGACTTAAGGGTGAATAAGGGGCGAAGAAGCTTTTTTGACTTGTTTCCGAGTAATGAGAAGGAATATCTCGTCGTCACTTTTTTAGCTATATTGGAGCTGATGAAACGAAGGGAAATTATTGTTGAGCAAGACAGTAATTTTTCAGATATATTTGTGATGGGGAAGGAGTGACTGGACTTGGAAGTCATCAATTGGAATGGCATATTAGAGAGTCTTCTTTTTGCAGCAGGTGATGAAGGATTATCGATCAAACAACTCTCGCAGGTTTTGGAGATTGATATGGCATTTACTCAGGAAATTCTTCTTCAACTTACGGAGGATTATAACAGCGATCCAAATCGTGGAATTACCATTGTTCAGTTTGGAGAAAACTATCAGCTTGCTACCAAAAAGGAACACTCCATCTATCTAAAGAGACTAGTTGAATCTCCAACCACGTCAACATTGTCCCAGGCAGCTCTTGAAACATTGGCAATTATTGCCTATAAGCAACCAATTACAAGAGCCGAAATTGAAGAAATTCGTGGCGTCAAAACAGAGAGACCGCTGCAAACCTTAATCGGAAAGGTCCTCATCAAAGAGGTTGGACGAGCTGAAGGGACGGGGCGAGCCATCCTTTACGGGACAACAAAGGAATTCCTAGATTATTTTGGATTAAGAAATTTAGAAGAGCTCCCGCCTTTACCAGAGAAGGTAGAGGAAGAATATGTGCAGGAAGAGGCAGATCTGTTTTTTGAAAAATTTCAGGAGACCCTCGAAACTTGATATTTCTGACACATTTGGAAGGGATTATGTTAGAATGATGGTAGCAGTTTCAGGTTAGTAACCTAATAGAATGACAAAAATAAGGGATGGTCTTATGATTTTAAAAGCATGCAAGGGGTATGAATTAGAAAAGGCTTTACCAAATACGTCAGAGGATTTTTTTAATCGGAGTGAGGTTACCTTCACAGAGGGCGGTTCTGAGAAGACTCTACACGTGTTATACGTCCGCTATTTTGAACAATTAAAGGGAAACTTTTCTCCTTTTCATGAGGATCCTGTTTTTCAGTTTGGTTCTAAAGAGGTGTTCTTCAGAGATATCGTAGCGCTAGCAGCGTTAGTTAAGAATCCTGAATTGCGAAATCGAAAAAGAATTTACGTGAGTACTGAAAAGGAATTTGCAAGCATTTTTCAGGATCTTGATTATGAAAAGCTTAAGAGCATTGCTGAATCACTAGAAAACAACAAAGGCTACGAATTGTAATCTGCATAGACAGTGTCTGAGCTCTATCCCTAAGTGGATAGGGCTTTTTTTTGACACATAGTCATCGCCCATTCATACGATAATGGAGGGATGTTATGAATGGAAATGAGGGTGAAGGATGGGAAAGTTTGAAGAGTATATTCATGATTTTATAGAATGGAATGAGGGATGGAAAAGCTATTTGCAATCTGAACAAATTGATAAGAGTGAAGAAATTTGGTCGGAATTAGACCGGCTGGCTGAGATCATGGAAAACATCAAACAGCCAGATCAAATGAATGACAACGAGCTACTAAAGCTGCAGGCGCAAGTAGATGATCTCCATCATCATATGGAGGCGTATTTTGTTAATCGCACCCCTATTGGAACGATTTTCATGAAGGAGCCGATGGTCGAAGCGGGAGAGCATTCATTGCCACCACTCCCCTATCCATATCATGCTCTTGAGCCGGTTATTTCCGAGGAGATAATGAGGCTGCATCATACGAAGCATCATCAATCCTATGTAGATGGGTTGAACAAAGCGGAAATGAAGTTAAAAGAGGCGAGGACAACAGGGGATTTTTCGCTTATCAAACATTGGTCTAGGGAGCTGGCCTTCCACGGGTCAGGTCATTATTTGCATACGATTTTTTGGAATAATATGAGCCCAAATGGAGGGGGTGCTCCCTCAGGCAAGCTTCTGCAGGACATAGAACAGTATTTTGGTAGCTTTGAAGCTTTTAAACAACAATTTTCTGAAGCGGCTAAAGCAGTCGAAGGTGTAGGCTGGGCGATCCTTGTTTGGTCACCGAGAGCAAGGCATTTGGAAATCCTGCAATCGGAAAGACATATGCTGTTAACCCAGTGGGATACGATTCCATTATTGGTCTTAGATGTATGGGAGCATGCCTATTATCTGCAATATAAGAATAATCGCAGTGAATACGTGAAAAAATGGTGGGAGATCGTTAATTGGAAGGATGTCGAGCAAAGATTTCTAAAGGCAAGGCAGTTAATGTGGAAGCCCTTCTAACAGTGCTTCAAAACAATGAGTCAACAAAGAGGATTGGTACTCTTTAGTGGCTCATTTTTATTTTTGCTTCTTTTCGAACCCGGTCAAAAAAAGCTTAGCCGTTTGAAACAGACCTTACTTTTTTGTCATAACACCCCTTGTCTAGCATAAACTTGTACAAATATTGCGATAACAGCCTTGTAAAAAAAGGTCAACAATTTACAAAAGGAAGGGTTTTCTTAATGAATATGAAGTGGAAGCTGATGATTTTTTTCCTAATTTCTTCACTGCTCCTAACCAATCTTCCACAGAAGGTAGAGGCTTCTGTTTCAGTTAGCGCTCGCAATGCGATCTTAATGGAACAGGAAACGGGGAGGGTTCTATTTGAAAAGGCGGCCCATGAAAAAAGAAGAATTGCAAGTATAACTAAGATTATGACAGCCATCTTAGCTATTGAATCAGGCAGATTAGATGAGATGGTGAAGGTTAGTAATGAGGCGGTTGTAACAGAAGGTTCATCCCTGTATTTAAAGCCAAATGAAAAGATTAAGCTCGAGGATTTAGTATATGGCTTGATGCTAAGATCTGGTAATGATGCAGCTGTGGCAATTGCAGAGCATGTAGGGGGGAGCTTAGAGGGATTTGTCTTTTTGATGAATCAGAAGGCGGAGGAAATTGGCATGGTAAATACTCATTTCAATAATCCACATGGGCTGGATGACTCTGATAACCATTATTCAACCGCTTATGATATGGCTCTTCTAACGAAATACGCTATGGAGAATGAAACATTCAGAGAAATCTCTGGGACAGATGAATATCGAGCACCGAACCCCTCCGAAAAATGGGATCGGGTTTGGAGGAATAAAAACAGGCTATTAACTGACCTTTATGATTATTGTACAGGTGGAAAAACAGGATATACAAAACTAGCGAAAAGAACGCTGGTGAGCACGGCGCAAAAGGGAGATATGAATTTAATTGCTGTCACATTGAATGCACCCGATGACTGGAACGACCATATCAATATGTTTGAAATGGGATTCAGAAAATATGATATGGTCCAGGTTGTGGATGATGGGATGCTTTCAAAGGTTAAGGACAAATTTTATAAGAAAAGGGTCTTCCTCGCGCATGAATATAGTTTCCCTGTCACTGAGCGAGAAAAGGAGCAGTTTCATATTGAATTAGTGCTAGAAAAGCCAAAGGATGAATGGAAAGAAACCGGAACGGCCCCAGCTGTTGTAGGGAAAGCGATCATTTATTTCTCCGATAAGCCCATTAAGGAGCTCCCCATCTATTTTGAACAAGAAGGAGAACAAAAGCCTTCGATGTTTGAAAGAATAAAAAATCTATTTACTGCGATGACTGGTGTGAGGACAAATGGTTAATTTGATATGGGTTTGTATGACGGTAATCGGCATTGTTTTTGCGATGTTTAATGGAACGATGGGGGAAGTGAATGAGGCGGTATTTTCTGGTGCAAAGGAGGCGGTGACCCTTTGTATCGGACTTATTAGTATTCTCGTCTTCTGGCTAGGAATGATGAAAATCGCCGAGGAAGCAGGGCTTTTGAAAATACTAGCAAAGCTCTTTCGTCCGATCGTTAATCGACTTTTTCCAGAAGTTCCGAATGATCATCCTGCGATGGGCTACATCCTCTCGAATATGATGGCCAATTTGTTTGGTTTGGGGAATGCAGCGACTCCCCTAGGTATCAAGGCGATGGAAGAAATGAAAAAGCTGAATGGCGGGCTAAACGAGGCCAGTCGCTCGATGATTACCTTTCTCGCGATCAATACGTCTAGTATAACACTCATTCCAACCACTGTTATTGCGATACGAATGAATTATAACTCTGCGACACCGACAGATATTGTGGGGACAACATTAATTGCGACCACCTGCTCAACATTGGGAGCAATTATCATCGACCGTTATTTCCACTATCGAAGAAGTCGAAAAGGATGATCGATAAATGGGTATTGTTTCTATTATTTCCTTATGGTTTATTCCTGTACTAATTGCTTTAATTCTTTTATATGGGACCTATAAGCAGGTTCCTACATATGAGAGCTTTGTCGAAGGTGGCAAGGAAGGGATTAAGATTGCTGTTTCGATCATTCCCTTTCTCGTTGGAATGCTCGTGGCGATCTCGGTATTTCGAGCTTCTGGAGCACTAGATTTCCTTATAGATCTCATTCGCCCAGGGCTAAATGCTATAGGAGTTCCGGCAGAGGTCGCTCCTCTTGCGATCATACGTCCCATTTCGGGCACCGCTGCCTTAGGGATGACCAGTGATCTCATGGCGACCTATGGACCTGATTCATTCATTGGACGCTTGGCTGCAACCATTCAAGGAAGTACGGATACAACCTTTTATATTTTGACCGTTTATTTTGGGGCTGTCGGCATTAAGAAAATGGGTGACGCATTGAAGGTGGGCTTGCTCGCGGATTTAGTAGGAATAACCGCTGCGATTATCGTGGTGACGATAGTATTTGGAGGCTAATAGAATTTCTGGAAGATGCTTCAGGGAGGCGTCTTTTTTTTGATCAGGTAACGAAGAGAAGATGTGCCGTCAGACAATTTTTATACCTGTTCGGAGCATTGCTCGGGAAGATCAAAATTTGATGACTTTGAAAATGGAAAGACTTATGTCATAATTCACTAGAACGAAAATATTTTTTTAGGAACTGGTCAGAGGTGACATAATGGATAGATTACAAAAGGTGATTGCCCACGCAGGCTTTGCTTCAAGACGAAAAGCGGAACAGCTCATTGTAGAGGGAAAAGTGACTGTGAACGGAAAAATAATTAAGGAACTTGGTTATAAAGTATCTTCAACAGACAAGGTTGAAGTGAACGGAATTCCAGTGGAACGGGAGGAGCCGGTTTACTTTTTATTTTATAAACCACGTGGTGTAATTTCGAGTGTGAAGGATGAGAAAGGAAGGAAGGTCGTGACAGATTTTCTTCCGGCGATTAAGCAGCGCGTCTACCCGGTGGGTCGGCTGGATTATGACACTTCGGGATTATTGCTGCTAACGAATGATGGCGAATTTGCGAATCTGCTTATGCACCCAAGGAATGAAATTGAAAAAGTTTATGTCGCAAAGGTAAAAGGAATTCCAGCGAAGGAGAAAGTTAGAAGTCTGGAAAAAGGTATTTTACTAGAGGATGGAAGGACAGCTCCGGCAAAGGTGAAGATGATCAGCTTTGATAAAAGGAAACAGACAGCGATTATGGAGATCGCTATTCATGAGGGGAGAAACAGGCAGGTTCGGAGAATGCTCGAGGCGATCGGACACCCTGTCATGAAGCTAAAAAGAGAAAGATATGGTTTTCTATCCTTGCAGGGCTTAAATGTAGGTGATATGAGAGAATTGACGCCGCACGAGGTCAAGCAGCTTCGCACGTTAGCAACCGCCTCTAAATCATGATTTTCCAATGTATCTAAAAAATGAGGTAATACGCAAGATGTGAAATTTTTCACTTAATAAAAAATTCATAGAAGTGTCACACATAGCGATAGTGAAAACAATATGTGGATGTTGAAAAGTGATATAATAATTTCGACTGCGCAAATTTTGTTCTATCTAGGGGGAGAATACATATGAAGAAGCAGCGTCTAATCATACGCACGGTCATCCTGATCCTGCTTGGGGCTGCCGTTGTTTACACCTTATATTCAAATTTCACGAAGGATGATATGGAGAAAGTAGAGGAAGGTAAAAAGGCACCTGATTTTGTTCTAACGGATATGAATGGTGAAAAGCATCGTCTTTCTGATTACGAAGGAAAAGGAGTTCTCCTAAATTTCTGGGCAACTTGGTGCAAACCTTGTAAGCGAGAAATGCCCTACATGGAAAGTCAATATCAGAAAAATAAAGATAATGGAATTCAAGTGTTAGCAGTCAATATTGGAGAATCAGATGTTGTCATAAATGAATTTATTAAGCGACATGGCCTTACTTTTCCAATATTAAATGATAAGAAACAGGAAGTATTAACAGCTTATGGAGTTGACCCTCTCCCAATCACCTTCCTTATTGATAAAGAAGGAAAAATTGTGAAGATCCATAAGGGAGAAATTATAAATGAAGATGTCGTGATTGAGATGATGGAAGAGATAAAACCATAAGGGTATGAGGAGTTATCATAATGAAAGAAGTAAAATGCGAATGCGGGCATGTCAATCCGCACGGAACTGTTCTTTGTGAATCCTGTGGGATAACGTTGATTGAAGAAAAGGCTGAAGGAAAGCTTCATGATATGAGATATGAGGGCAGTGCTCGTCGTTCTCAAACCTATAATAAGACATTTATCGATAAGATCTGGAACTTTTTTTCATCGGTTAAGGTCGGCGTTTGGCTCATTGTTATCACCCTCATTGCATCAGCCTTAGGGACTGTTTTTCCTCAGCAAATGTATATTCCCCAGAATATTCCACCTGTGGAGTATTATGCGGATCAATATGGCAGTCTCGGAAAACTCTATTATCAATTAGGTTTCCATGATTTATATAGCTCATGGTGGTACTTATTGCTTATGGCCTCCATCGGGGTGTCCCTTGTCATCTGTAGTATAGACCGGGTAGTGCCGTTGTATCGTGCCTTAAAAAAGCAAAGAGTCACAAGACATGAGAGTTTTCTGAAACGTCAACGGTTATTTGGAAAGACAGATACAGGAAGTAGTGATGAATCCTTCGAAAAAGTGAAGGAGCGCCTAAAAGCAAAGCATTATACGATTCGTGAAGAGGATGGAAATATCCTTGCTGAAAAAGGCCGTTTTTCCCGTTGGGGACCCTATGTGAACCACTGCGGCTTGATTATTTTTCTATTTGCGGGAATGCTTCGGTTTGTCCCAGGTATGTATGTTGACGATATGCTGTGGATTCGCGAAGGGGAAACAAAAGTCATCCCAGAAACAAATGGGGAATATTACCTCAAAAATAAGGAATTTACATTAGAGGTATATGATAAGGACAAGGATAATAAAGCGTTTAGTGAAGCGCTCGATAATGCAGGAATGGTTGCAAAAAACTATCAATCTGATGTTGTCCTCTATAAGAAGGCCGACAACTCAGTACCTGGGGAAGAAGCAAAGCTTGAGAAGGTAAAGGAAGAAAACATCCGAGTGAACGAACCATTGAAGTTTGAGGGCTTTGCGCTTTATCAAATGGAGTATAAGCTAGATGAATTGACGAAGATGTCATTTACTATGGTTAACAAAAGCACCGAGAAGCAACTAGGAACGATTACCGTCGATTTAAATGATCCGGAATCAACGTACGATCTCGGAAACGGATACACGGTTGAAGTGATGAGCTACTTCCCTGATTTTGAGTTCAATGAAGACGGAGAACCGACAACAAAATCAAGAATTCCTAATAATCCTGCATTTATTTTCAAAATGCTCACTCCAGATAAGCCTGATGGAGAAATTAGTTTTGTAGCCATTCAACAAACGGTAGAACCTTTTGGGGACAATGAATATCAAATGAAGTTTGCCGGAATTGAGACAAAAGATGTTTCAGGTCTCACGGTTCGTAAGGATTTAACCCTATGGATCTTTGCTTTGGGTGGATTTATCTTTATGGTAGGTGTAGCCCAAGGTTCTTACTGGAATCATCGAAGAATTTGGATTCGAAGAAATGAAAATGAAATATGGGTGGCAGCACATACGAACAAAAACTGGTATGGTCTGAAAAAAGAAATTAGTTTTGTTTTAGAAGGATCTGGAATTGGGGAGCCTAAGGATCAACTACAGGAAGAAAAGTAAAGAATCATAATTGTTTGATTTTTACGGATCTAAGGGAGCTTGTGCCGGTTACTTTACTCGATTAAGGAGGAAATAGGTTGGCTAGTCTAAGTTCAAACCTTTTATTGGTTGCATTTATTTTATATTTAGTCGCAATTCCTTTTTTTGGAGGGGCCATTAGACAAAAAAAGGGCCTCGAAGAAATCAAATCCTATGATAAATGGGCAAAAATAGGGATTACCATTACGATCATCGGTTTTATTTCCCAGCTTGGATTTTTTATTACAAGATGGGCCGTTGCTGGGCATGCCCCGCTAAGTAATCTATTTGAATATACGACCTTTTTTGGCATGTGTTTTGTACTTGCCTTTATTATCATTTATTTCATCTATAGAACATCTATTCTAGGGTTGTTTGTACTCCCGATCGTCTTACTTATCATTGCTTATGCAAGCATGTTCCCTAGAGAGATTTCACCTCTAATCCCAGCATTGCAAAGTTACTGGCTGCAGATCCATGTTTCAACAGTAGCATTGGGTGAAGCGATTCTTGCGATCAGCTTTGGAGCCGCATTGATTTATTTAGTGAAGGCTATTGACCATACAAAACGGAGTAAAAGTACGTTCTGGTTAGAGGTCATTATGTATTCCATCGTTTCTGTGATGGGCTTTGTTGCCGTTACATCAACCTTTGCGATAACTGATTACAAGGCAACCTACAACTATATAAATAAAAGCGATAAGGAAGATACAGTTGAATATCGTATGCCTGCATTGATTGGGCCGCATGAGTGGGAGGTCGTTGACAAAGGAACCTTCGAACCGCTTGTCGAAATGCCTGCCATCATCAATGCAAAGAAGCTGAATACTGTCGTTTGGTCCTTAATGGTAGGGCTCGGCCTATACATTGTCATCCGCCTTGCTTTACGCAAGCGAATTGGCGCAGCGTTACAGCCGCTTACAAAAAATATCAAATTGGATCTAGTAGATGAAATAAGCTACCGTTCTGTTCTCATCGGTTTTCCAGTCTTTACCCTCGGAGGACTTGTCTTTGCGATGATTTGGGCACAAATAGCATGGACACGCTTTTGGGGCTGGGATCCGAAAGAGGTGTGGGCACTTATTACCTGGTTGTTCTATGCGGCTTTCTTGCATTTACGTCTTGCAAAGGGCTGGCATGGGGAAAAATCAGCATGGCTTGCGGTAATCGGTTTTGCTATCATTATGTTTAACCTAATCGCAGTCAATTTAGTTATTGCTGGATTGCATTCCTATGCAGGATAATTATCCTATATGCCTTCACAATCGTGAAGGCATTTTTCGAAAAACAAGTCCAAGGGGGATCGTTCAATGGAAAAAGAAGTGAGAGTTTTAGTGGTAGATGATGAGGAAAGAATTAGACGCTTGTTAAAAATGTATTTAGAAAGAGAAGATTATGTAATCGATGAAGCGGAGGATGGAAACGAAGCATTAGCAAAGGCGTTTGCAAATGATTATGATGTCATCCTGCTCGATTTGATGATGCCAGGAAAGGATGGGATTGAGGTTTGCCGTGAGTTACGGGAGAAGAAATCAACTCCTGTCATCATGTTAACCGCAAAAGGTGAAGAAGTAAATCGCGTACAGGGCTTTGAAGTAGGTACGGATGATTATATTGTTAAGCCATTCAGCCCGAGGGAGGTTGTCCTACGAGTAAAGGCACTTCTTAGAAGATCGTCTAGCACCTCCTATTTGCAAACAGAAACGACAACGAAAGATGTGATTGTGTTTCCACATCTGACGATTGATAACGATGCTCACAGAGTGTTAGCCGATGGGAAGGAAGTCAGCTTGACTCCAAAGGAATACGAGCTCCTCTATTTTCTAGCAAAGTCACCAGATAAGGTATTTGATCGGGAGCAGCTCTTGAAAGAGGTTTGGCATTATGAATTTTTCGGAGACTTGAGAACGGTGGATACTCATGTAAAGCGCTTAAGGGAAAAACTCAACAAGGTATCTGATGAAGCGGCACGAATGATTGTCACCGTGTGGGGCGTCGGGTATAAGTTTGAGGTCATCAATGAATGATGTTTTGGCGAAGTGTTGTAGGTAAGCTATGGTTCACATTTATTTTACTTGTATCATTCGTCCTGTTTATTTTGACGGTCATGCTGCTTGAGTTTTTCGAGAACTATCATATTGATGAGGCCGAGGATGAACTGGAAAAAACAGCTTATCGAATCTCCCACTTCTTAGAGGATCAGGAAGAGAGTATCGGCCTTCAAATTTCATGGGAACTTCTCGACGATGTGACCGAGGCAATGATTGTCTATAATAAGGATGAATATTATGCTTCCCCAAACATGAAAGAAACGCTTGATTTGCCTGTGGAATTTTTCTTGGATGATCCTGAATTATATGGGGTTTTTAAGAATGATAAAATGGTCAAGAAAATGGCTTCTTTTACGGCTAGTAATAAAGAGGATTCACAGCTCTTGATCATTGGTGTTCCCATACATCAAGCTGGCAAAGACAACGGGGCAGTCTTTATCATGCAGTCACTATCCGTTATGGAAGAAACAACGAGGTCAACAAAGAAATTTATTTTACTAGCTGCGGGAGTGGCTATTATCCTTACGACGATATTTGCCTTCTTTCTAGCAACGAGAATCAATGCTCCACTGCGGAAAATGAAGCAAGCCGCATTTGAAATAGCACGAGGAAAGTTTGACACGAAGGTTCCTATTTTAACAAATGATGAAATTGGGGAGCTGGCCACTGCTTTTAATCAAATGGGGAGACAGTTGAAGTTTAATTTGAATGCTCTTAGTCAGGAAAAGGAACAGTTGGCTAGTATTTTAAGCAGCATGGTCGACGGAGTCATTACCTTTAATCGTGATGGAACGATTCTGATTACGAATCCACCTGCGGAGAGATTTTTGCAGGATTGGTATTTTGAGCAGGATGGAAAATCAAGGGGTTCTGAGGAAGTGCCCTCGAAGGTGATGGAGCTTTTTCAGCTTGCCGTCGATACCGAAAAGGAGCAGATTGGTGAAATATCTGTGCAAGGACGATTCTGGGTCATTCTTGTTAGCCCGCTCTACAATAATAAATTTATACGTGGTGCTGTTGCGGTCGTTCGCGATATGACAGAAGAAAGACAGCTTGATAAGCTACGCCAGGATTTTATTGCTAATGTTTCGCATGAATTAAGAACTCCTATTTCCATGATGCAGGGTTATAGTGAGGCCATTGTCGATGGAATTGCTGCATCTCCGGAAGAAGTAATGGAAATGTCTCGCGTCATTTATGATGAATCCTTGAGAATGGGGCGGCTTGTCAACGAGCTTCTTGATCTTGCTCGTATGGAAGCAGGTCATATTCAATTAGTGATAAGTGAGATCGAGGTAAAGCCATATTTTGAGAGAATCATACGGAAATTTCATGGTTTGGCCAAGGAAAAAGGGATTCTTCTCCAGAGTGAATTTGAGAAGCTAGAGTCTCATTTTAGCTTTGATGGCGACAGAATTGAACAGGTTCTAACCAATTTAATCGATAATGCGATCAGGCATACAGAGGACAATGGCGTCATTAAGGTCACAGGATACTCAGATGATAAAGGGATTCATGTGGAGGTATTTAATACAGGGATTGGCATAGCAGAAGAGGATCTGCCCTTTGTATTTGAACGCTTCTATAAGGGAGACAAAGCTAGGACAAGAGGAAGATCAGGAACCGGCCTAGGCTTGGCGATTGCTAAGAACATTATTGAGGGCCATAAGGGGAATATCTCCGTCCATAGCAAAGAGGGACTCGGAACGACATTTTCCTTTTTTATTCCCCGAAAAATGAAATAACAGCAAGAATCATGAAGATAAATCTTGATTCACAAGAAACATCGATAATTATAAAAAGGAAGAGGGTTATAAGAAACTTCTTCCTTTTTTGGTTTAGAAATACTATATTTATAGTGGTAGATATTTATTTTTTTGTAACCTTTTTTTAACCTTTATCGACTAATTTGTTGAACGGGGAGGGAAACCAATGGACTCCGTTTTTGATGAGCTTTATTCGAAATATCATCAGGACGTTTTTCAATTTATTTTTTATATGGTCAAGAATCGCGAGCAAGCAGAGGATCTTGTTCAAGAAGTATATATACGAGTGTTAAAATCCTATGAACGCTTTGAGGGTAAAAGTAGTGAGAAAACATGGCTATTTTCGATTGCAAGAAATGTAGCGATTGATCATTTTCGCAAACAAAAGGGATGGAAGCAAAAGCTGGCGGAAAAGTTTGATTGGTCGACCGGACAGGTAAAGGATGATAGTCCGATACCTGAAGAGATTGCTCTCCATAAAGAGGAAGTGGGCATGATTTATCAGTGTCTAGATAAATGTACGATGGATCAAAGAATGGTTATTATCATGAGGTACATACAGGAATTATCCATCATCGAAACAGCTGAAGCATTAGGCTGGACAGAAAGTAAGGTTAAGACTACCCAGCATCGAGCATTAAAGGTTTTAAAGAAGGAAATGGAAGATAGAATGGCAAAGGAGGGGACCGACGGTGAGAAAATCAGAGTGGAGTGATAAGCAGCTTGAGGAGTTACTGCAAAATATGCCAAAGATTAAAGATCATCGCGATCCTCGTGATATTTATCAAAATATCACATTAAAGCTAAAAAAGAAGAAACAACGCTCCTGGATCATCCCTTCAGTAGCGACGGCAGCGGCCATTCTTCTATGCGTCATTCTCACACCGAATCTTATCAACTTTAACGATACTGCGGGCTCGTCCTCAGACAAAAAATCATCACCAAAAACGGAAGAACAAATGGATATCTCTGCCAACGAGGAAAAGGCAACTTCAATTGCCGATAACAGCAAGGGGAAGGAGTCCTCGGCAAAAGAAAATGAACAGGAAATGTACATGGCGAAATCTGAGGAGAAGGAATATTATACAGCTCTTTATTCTACGGATGTCACCAAAGAAAACGTATTTACCTTTTATATCCCTGATACGCAAGTTCAAAATATCGTCCCGGTTAGTGTCGTTGTTGCCAAAGAGGATGGAAAAACGATGTTTGACCAAATGATGGAAACAATGTCAACCTTGCAGGAAGAGGAATGGGGATTAGGTGAATATTACCCATTAAATGCACAGCTTTCGGTTGATGACTCAGCAAGTTCTTTAAAGGTCAATGTTCCGAATGGCCATTATTATGGTAATGGGAGCGCATCAGAAACGGCATTTACAGCTACAATAAAAGCTGCAGCCAGAAGCCTTGGGCTTAAGAAGATTGCCTTTTACACAGATGACCAACCAGGAATAGATTTAGGAAATTATGGAACCATGAAAGAAATGGATACTACGGGCGAGGGAAATCATGGCTATTATTTTTATTATCCGAATGGAAACTCTGAAAAACCATTCCTAGTTCCTTTTTCAAAAGCTTTCGAAACTATTGAGGCAGCGTTATCTGCCATGAAAGAAAATATTGATACGCATGGATTAATGGCATCCATTCCGAATGATATGAATTTTGAAGAGATTGATTCTTCAGGGGATCAGGTGTTAACGCTCCAGCTTAAGGAGAATTCGGGCATCACCAATCAGCCTTCCATTATTCAAACGATTGAAGCGATTCTACTGACAGCCAAGGACTTTGATTTTGATAAGGTGAAAATTGAATATAGTAAGGATGAAAAAATCGGAAAATTTGCTTTCAACCAAGAATTAGATGTCCCAATAGCTGCTAACAAGGTGGAGCTTCTGCATTAAGACTAAGACCAGTGATGATCGCTGGTCTTTTTTTGTGCCTTCTCTCATTGACATAGGAATGCCCTATGTCGACCATTTCACTTTTTTTGTATAAAAAAGCGAATTTGATCCAAATAATAACAAATGTGTCTTTTCTAAACCAGTTGGTGAGGGATATGTTTTGACAGTATTTTTTATTACAAGTAGATTACGTTCGTGTTAAAAAGTTCTAGCATCGTACAAGCAGCATAACTTGTAAAAAGAAAAGTCAAATTAAGGAGGCTTATGATGAAGGATTTCTTAAAACGATTATTGATTGTTGGGATAATGGCTATATTCATTAGTCTACTTTTTATAGGGGTTAAATATCCGCAAGCTGAAACGAATACTACCGCTCACTGGATGTGGCCTACAGATGGGGTGGTTACCGATACATTTGGGACAAGACATGGGAGACATTATGGAATTGATATTGCAGGGGGATATGGAACACCCGTTTATTCAGTAGATGCTGGCGTTGTCACAAAATCCTATTTTTCCAGTTCATATGGGAATGTTGTTTTTGTCAAGCATCCTAATAACCTCGAGACCGTCTATGCCCATCTAAGCAAAAGACAGGTGAAAGAGGGTCAAGTTGTTGAACAAGGCTCCATAATTGGTGAAATGGGGACGACGGGTAGATCTTCGGGAGTACATCTTCATTTTGAAGTACATAAAAAGGAATGGACCGTTTCAAAGGAAAATGCCCTTAACCCTGGCGAAATTCTCGGTTATATTGAAGTGGGTGAAAATGTTCAAGCGATGCAAGGAAACAAAGGCTACGAACAAGTTGCGGGTATAATGGAAACAGCTAGCAGTATAAATAATGAAATATCAAGATACTTGCTGGACAGTGACTACGAATTAATTGCCCCTCAATTAGATGAAGAGGAAAATAAACCGAGTGTGGAGCAAACAGAAGAGAAAATGGAGTTAGGGAAAACTGTCTATCGTGTGAAAAAAGGGGATACTCTCTGGGCGATTGCACAGAAATACAAAACAACTGTTCAAGAAATCAAGAGTCTCAACCAATTGAAATCCGATCTGATCTTTCCTGAACAAAATTTAACGGTTGGATTTCATCAAGCAAAAACATATCAGTAGAAAATCGGAGGATGACTCCCCCGATTTCCAGAATAGCTTAGAGATTGATACGGGTGATAAAAACGATATCATCAAGCGTCTTTAATAGCTCAAGTGCAGGATCTTCTAACGGCTTATCAAATGACAAAATCATAATTGCTTCGCCGCCGATTTCTTTTCTACCAACCTGCATCGTCGCTATGTTAATAGAATGATCACCTAATATTTTTCCGACACGGCCAATAACACCCGGACGGTCCATATGCTGAATATACAGAAGGTTACCTTCTGGAAGAAAATCAATATTAAAATCATTTAAGCATACGATTCGAGGTCCGTAATTCTCAATATATGTTCCTCGGATGGTAAATTGATGCCCATTCATTTTTGTGACAACGGTGATGCTGTTTGCATATCCAAAGGAATCGCCGGCAATTTTTTCACCGACAGTGATGCCTCTTTCCTTTGCAGCGAGCAATGCATTCACTTCATTGACGTGGACATCAATCCGATCCTTGAAAAAGCCAGCTAATAGGGCCTTTGTTAAGTAGGAGGTTTCCAGCTCCGTAACCGTGCCTGCATAAGTGATGGTCAATTCATGGACCCCTACACGAACACATTGCGATAAAATAGCGCCTATTTGTTTAGATAAATGATGAAATGGACGGATTTTTTCATAAATATCCTTTGACATTGCCGGCAAATTAATAGAATTAGAAACAGGCTTATCTTCAAAGTATGTTCTAACTTCCTTCGCAACCTGTGTGGCGACATTTAGCTGTGCCTCTTTCGTTGAGGCGCCAAGATGTGGGGTGACGATCACATTATCGTATTTAAGCAATGGATGCTCGCCGGGAGGCTCCACCGCAAAAACATCTAGAGCCGCACCACCGACATGACCATTGCCAATGTATTCTGCTAAGGCTTGTTCATCAATGATGCCACCACGTGCACAATTCAGGAATAAGACACCTTGTTTCGTTTTCTTTATCGCTTCCGCATCTATAAGTCCTCTCGTTTCCGGTGTCAAAGGGGTGTGGACTGTAATAATATCAGCTTGCCTCAGCACCTCATCAAGGGTACATCTTTCAACCTTTAACTGCTGAGCTCTTTCCTTCGTTAAAAAAGGATCATAAACATAAATATTCATTCCAAAAGCTTTCGCACGTTTCGCTAGCTCTGTCCCAATTCTTCCTAAACCAACAATTCCTAAAGACTTTCCGAATAATTCTTGGCCGACAAATGCATTTCTTTTCCATTCCAGATTCTTTACAGATTGATGGGCCTGTGGAATCTTGCGCATGAGGGAGGCCATCATGGCAAAGGTGTGTTCAGCTGTCGATATCGTGTTTCCATCCGGGGCATTAACAACGATGATCCCCCGCCTTGTAGCTGCATTGACATCAATATTATCTACACCTACGCCAGCGCGGGCAATAATTTTCAAATTCGGCATTTCTTCTAGGAGCTCCTCTGTCACCTTTGTGGCACTTCGAACTAAGAGAGCTTCAATATTTTTTAGATCGACTCCTGGGTCCGTTACCTTTTTTTCAATCAGAATCGCATTTTCGTACTCTAACAATGGCTGTAATCCATCTGCACTTATCGCATCGGCTACTAAAATTTGGTGCATAAGAACATCTCCTACCTATATCAATTTTCTGATAATTGTACAAAACGAATATTCTTCTGTCAATTGCAAAAAAACGTTCGACTTTATATGTAAACGCTTTAATCAAAAAAGTAATGAAAATGTAAAAAACACAGGTCAAAAAGACCTGTGCTAGGAACGGTGTTTATCTTTTATTAAATACCTCGGTTAAAATTGGGATGATTTGCTTCTTGCGAGATACGACACCCTTTAATAGTGCGGTATGGTTTTCAAGCTTTACCCCATAAGCCTCTTCTACCACGTTCGTTTCCCGACCAAGAACGAGGGCAGTGGAGTCGCTATTTAGAATGTCTGTTACGACAAAAACAAATAAGTCTAGATTCTTTTTGTCAATGATGCTTTGAAGAGCAGATTCTAATTCTTCCTGTCGAGATAACACATCCTGGATATCTACCGTGTTGACCTGAGCAACCTCTACCTTTTTTCCTGCCATTTCGAATTCCTTGGCATCAAGGGTTAGGAGCTCTTCAACGGATTTATCTCTTAAATCAGCTCCTGCTTTTAGCATCTCTAGGCCGTACTCATCTGAATTAACTCCGGCAAGCTCTGCTAATTCTTTTGCGGCTGCAACATCCTCAGATGTACAAGTAGGCGACTTAAATAATAGAGAGTCAGAGATGATTGCGGAAAGCATGAGTCCAGCAATGTCTTTTTCGATTTCTATATTATTTTCTCTATATAATTTTTTTAGAATCGTTGCTGTACATCCAACCGGCTCTGCACGATAGTAAAGTGGATCCCCTGTTTCAAAGTTTGCAATACGATGATGGTCAATGACCTCGAGAATACGAACCTGATCGATGTCATCGGCACTTTGCTGACGCTCATTATGGTCAACCAGAATCACCTGATTGGTCTCGGCAGCAACAGAGGTAACTAATCTCGGAATTTCAACATTGAAGGTTTTTAAGGCAAATTCTGTTTCACCATTCAAATTTCCTAATCGAACTGGTTCTGCATCCATGCCAAGCTTTCTTTTTAGATTTGCGTAAGCGATTGCGGAACAAATTGAATCAGTATCTGGATTTTTGTGTCCTAAAACAAGTACTTTTTCCATGGTATTCTCCTTTAAATACAGTTTCCAAATAACTTTGTAGGAAAGTAATTATGATAATTTTCACTATATTAATTTACCATAAAATCATTGACTTCACAAAAAAGAATTTGTACGGTATAATAATGTTGAAAAATAAAATATTGATCTATCTTCGGGGCAGGGTGCAATTCCCGACCGGCGGTGATGAGAAGTTCATTCTCTAAGCCCGCGAGCCACTTACAAGCAATCCTTTATTATCTATAAGGTATTTGCTTAGGCAGGATTTGGTGCGATTCCAAAGCCGACAGTACAGTCTGGATGGGAGAAGATGGAGGTTCTGCAGACGTTCAAAAAATAATTTGATGAACGTTTATTAAGCATGCCTAAGAAATTCTCCCTCAAGTTTTCTTGAGGGAGTTTGTTTTTATGGTGGCTTAGTTTGCTGAACCTTTCTTCTTGAGGAGAGATGGATCCTAAGAGGAGAGAGGAACATGAAGAAGTTAAATGTTAGAGCTTTAGTATCAATTGGAATGTTAAGCAGTATTGGGTTTGTGCTGATGCTGTTAAACTTTCCGCTTCCACCGTTTCCCAAATTTCTAATGGTGGATTTTAGTGACATCCCGGCATTGATTGCCGCCCTTATTTTTGGTCCAGGAGCAGCTATATTAGTGGAGTTTCTCAAAAATCTATTGGACTATATTTTAACAAGCAGTGATACAGGAATTCCGATCGGCCACCTATCAAATTTCGTGGCGGGGGTCATGTTTGTCATCCCGACCTATTTTATCTATGAGAAATTGAAGACAAAAAAAGGGATGACGGTCGCTTTAATAACGGGAACCGTTACGATGGCTATCGTGATGAGTGTATTGAATTATTTTGTTGTTTTACCAGCCTATATCCTCTTTATGGGATTTCCAGCTATGTCAGGGGAAGAAATCAGACAAATGGTGGTCGCGGGTATTCTCCCATTTAATATGGTGAAGGGCTTGATTATTTCGATCGTATTTATGCTCTTGTTCGCACGTATGGGCACTTGGATTGGAAAACAAAGAGCAGTCCGTCAAGCGTGATTAAATAAGGCTCTTAAATAAAAAAAAGCCTCTCTCGGACATCCGAGAGGGGCTTTTCATATCTAGAAACTATTCGAACTTTAATGGGTCTCCATCAAATGGTTCGTCAGCTACTTTAATAGAATCAGTTGGGCAGCCTTCAAAAGCGTCCATCATATCATCTATTAATACATCAGGAATTTCCACAATTCCCTCGTTATCATCTAGTGTTACAAATGCGATGCCTTCATCATCGTAATCGTAAATATCTGGTGCAGCTGCTCCACAAGCCCCACATGCAATGCATGTCTCTTTGTCCACAATCGTATATTTTGCCATGTAAAAATACCTCCCAATGAGTATTCATTTGTATTTATACATTTCAGTATTTTTGAAACGTATCCCTCATTCCTTATTGTAAAGCTGAATCACCAACATTTCAATAGAAAAAATAATGAGAATGCTTATCAGAAGGCTCTATTCAAAGATGCTGAAATGCAATAATTTTGTTTTCACATCTGCATGAGCTATTATCGTTTTTTCATGCTAAAATGATTGGTAAGCAGATGAGACAAATAAACTCTGGCTTACCATTGTTAAATTAATAGGGTGATAGAATGTCAACTCCTTTTGTATATGATGTCGTTCTTCGTTGCTTACATAAAATCAATGGCGAAAGAACGGTATTCTCTATATATCATCTCCTTTGTGGGAAAAAATCTTCACAAACTATACAAGATGCCCATCTTTTCCAGCTTGCGCCATTTTTTAATACTTATAACGCCATTACTAGGCAGGAATTTGTAACCATCATTGAGGAATTAAAAGCAAGCGAACTCATTGAACACAAACAAGAGGATGTGTATCAGCTCACGCAAAGCGGAATTTTTTATGTTGAGGATGAAAAGGCAAAGCATCCATTCTTAAAGTATTTGGATGGGTATCGATTTCAAACAGCTGAACTATTTTGGGCAAGACTTTCTCTCTTAGTTCAGGTTGCATCCCATCTGATCCGAAACGAATCAAGATTCATTCCAATTCAAAGCAACCGACATGTGCAAAGCTGGCTCAAGATATTTATTCAAAGAGGTCAGTTTCAACGAGAAAAATTAGGCCATTCACTGTATCAAGAACTGTCCACATGCCTAGAGGGGATGACAGACCTGGATCCGGCCATTTTCGTGATTCGTCTTACTGGGCATGAGAGAATTGGATTAACCGAAATGCAGGCTGCTTCTGTTTTGAAGCTGGAATCCACCCTCTACCACTATCAGTTCTTGGCCTTGCTGCATGAAATGATGAATAGGCTACTTGAGGGAAAAAGTAGCTATCCTCTTTTGTATAGTATGATCTCGGATTTACACAATGAAGCATTGTTAACAGATTCGACCAAAAAGACCTATCAGCTTTTAAGCAAGGGGTATTCGATTGAAGAGATCGGCAAGATTCGAAAATTAAAGGTTAATACCATTCAAGATCATGTTGTTGAGCTTGCCTTACAGTTGACGGATTTTGATATTACCCCATATGTTAAAGAGGAGAAAATCGTGCGCATTATCGAGGCGAAGGATAAGACGGGCTCAAAACAGTTAAGACATATGAAGGAGATCGTTCCTGAAGCAAGCTATTTCGAAATTCGCTTAGTTATGTCAAGGTATGGAGAAGAAAAATGAAGCAAGACTTGAAGGGAATTTTACAAACCCATTTCCAATTTCATTCTTTTAAAGAAGGACAAGAAGAGGTTATTTCATCTGTTTTGAATGGCAGGCATACAGTCGCAGTTCTTCCGACCGGCACAGGCAAATCACTCTGCTATCAGCTCCCCGCCTATATCATGACTGGCACCGTTGTGATTATTTCCCCGCTCCTTTCTCTTATGCAGGACCAGGTGGAACAAATTCGGATGAGAGGTGAAAAAAGAGTGGTTGCCCTCAACTCCTTCCTAGAACGTGATGAAAAATTAAGGATCTTAAATCAGCTTGACCATTTTCGATTCATCTTTATTTCACCAGAAATGTTACAGATGGAATCTGTCCAAAAGCGCTTAAATCGGATGAAAATCGCTCTATTTGTTGTTGACGAGGCTCATTGTATATCGCAATGGGGCTATGATTTTCGACCGGATTATATGAAGCTAGGAATCATTAGGGAGAGGCTTGGAAATCCTTTGACCCTTGCGTTAACAGCAACGGCGACGAGAGCTGTCGTGGAAGACATCGCTCAAGCTTTGAAGCTGAAGGAATGGAGTGAGTATATCTCCTCCGTGGATCGTCCAAACATCGCCTTAATGGCTGAAGAACTCCAAGATTCAGAGGAAAAAGACAGACGGCTAGTTGAACTCGTTTCGCTTCTACAGGGGCCTGGGATTATTTATTTTTCCAGCAAAAAAAAGGCTGAGGAATCGGCACTCCTTTTAAGATCACAGGGAGTCAAGGGAGTGATGGCCTATCATGGCGGAATGGACCAGGAGAATCGGATCCTTATTCAGCAGCAATTCATCCATGGCCAGATCGATATCATTTGTGCAACAAGTGCCTTTGGGATGGGGATCAACAAGGAAAATGTTCGTTATGTCATTCATTATCATATGCCCCTGCAGCTTGAATCCTATCTGCAGGAAATTGGCAGAGCGGGAAGGGATGGAGAAAAAAGTGTCGCCATCCTGTTATATGCAGCTGGTGATGAGGCATTGCTCCATTTTCTTATTGAAAGCGAGCTGCCGAGCGACCTCCAAATCGATAGAATGGTACAATGTTTAAAGGAAAAGACCTATACTGCCCTCTGGAAGGAAGAAGAATCGCTCGTAGCACTAGCTGGCTTGAGTGAGAATCAATGGCGGATCATGAGTGATTTTTTGAGGAATTTGGAGCGGGCAAATGTTAAAATAGAAGAAGCATTATTAAATTTCAAGCAATTTATAAAGGACCGGAATGATTACAAAAGAAGGCAAGTGCTTCAGCTGAAAACATGGATCCATTCCCGCCAATGTCGCCGAGAGCTCATCTTAAAATATTTTGACGAACAAAAGAATTTTCAGGTTGAAAATTGCTGTGACATTTGTGGTCTAAATCTTTATGATTACCAAATAAAAAAGGGCAATCTAGAACAGAAGGATGAACCATTTAACTGGAAACATTATTTATCCGCAATTCTATTAAAAAAGTGAGCATATCCATATGAATAAACAGCAGTATACCGACTTAATCAATCAACTAACGGATCGAGAAATCATGTTTCATCTCCTTCTAACACAGCTCATTCTGATCGTGATATCCACGATTTTGGGCTTCTTCTTATTTGATGACCTTTCCGCCTTCCTCCACATCTTCGGGTGGCATGATGTGAATATTTGGAAGGTGGGCGGTTGTATAGGCTTAGGTGTCGTGATTCTAGACCTTGTTCTAATGAAGCTGCTTCCACCGTCTTACTACGATGATGGAAGTCTTAACGAAAGGCTGTTTCAAAGCAAACCGATTTGGCAAATTGCAGCCATTGCTGCGATGGTGGCGATAAGTGAAGAAATTTTATTTCGTGGAGTCATTCAGACTCATTTTGGTCTCATTATCTCAAGCTTGATTTTTGCTGTTATCCATTATCGCTATTTATTCAATTTGTTTTTATTTGCCAATATCATGGCATTGAGCTTTTTAGTTGGTTATATCTATCTCGTAACGGGTAATCTCCTCGTTACGATATTTATGCATTTTGTTATTGATTTCCTATTGGGATTAGTGATTCGATTTTCAAAAAAGAAAAGTCCTCGTATCCAGGAGGGGATGAACCATGAATAAGGAAGAACCGCTACGGGATCAAGCGGAACGGCTGAGAAAAAGAATCGCAAAGAAAGATAGTTCTCTACCAGAAGTCGATGCTGGAGGTGCTTTGCCTCCGAGAAGCAGAGTTCATCAGCATAAAAAGAAAAGAACGAGATGGAGATTAAAATACCCAATTATCCGCCTGTTAGCCCTTTTCTTTATCCTTCTGCCAATCGTATGCTTTAGTCTTTATACCATTAATGAAAATAATAAAAAAGGCGAGACAGAGCCAGTTAGTACCGAACAGGAAAACTATGAAACGGTTAACTTTGACAATGGAGACGAAGACCACCAGCAGGATGAAAAAGAAAACCCTGATGATAACAAAGAAAATGTGAATGAATAAATTGGAAGGAAAGCATCGTTGCAACACGCAGCGATGCTTTTTCGATCATAAAGAATTGGACAAGATCATATAAATTTATAAGGATTTCTGGCAAGAGGGGGGCATATTATGGAGTCATCGATCATTTTGCTTGATGACAGGACGGATCAAGCGACAAAACAGATGCTTCAGAAAGTAGTGGAGAGAAAAAAGAAATTCGATGTCTTTACCTTTAGGCATTTGCTTGTAATGTGGACAACGGTTATCTCTGCCTTCTTATATTTCTATTATCTCTATGATACCATTGCCGTACCTTATTCCTATTCCTTCGCGGCAATGTTTTCAGCCTTTTTCAATCAAACGTACAATCTTTATGCGATGATCTTGATTGGAGGCTTGTATGGTTTGATGAATCTTTTAAAAGAAAAAAAGGATAAGGCCGAAAAGGAATATCATGCGCTTAGATGTGAAATCATCGATAAAAGCAAGGATCTATGGAAGAATGAGGACGCATGGAAAAACCGCCATCTTGTTTTCGAAATGATGAAAAAAAATTTCGATATTAACTTATATCATGAAAACAAATGAGAAGATATTGAAAGAAAAGCTTATCTTTGTTCGTATTTTGCCACAAATGAAAAAGGATTTGAATGATGATTTGTGGAATTATTGTAAGTGTGCTTATACTAACCCTGAGGTGATAACTATGTTTGTGAAAAACATTATGATTCCGAAACATCATACCCACACGGTTCAACATGATGAACCATTAAGGATTGCACTGGAGAAGTTGGAGCAGCAGAAAATTGATGCCCTGCCTGTATTAAATGGAAATAAATACATTGGAGTACTGACTCGGTATAATCTATACAAGGAATTTTTTGAATCAAATGTAACTAGAGAAGAATATCTGCAAAATACAGCTTGCAAAGACATTGCCACCCACCAGGATAAATACTTGAAGGGCCAGGAGATTTTTGAAAAAACACTCCTTGAGCTAAAACATTTTCCTTTGCTTGCTGTCGTGAATGACAAGCTTGAATTCTTGGGAATCGTCACTAGATTTGATGTGTTGGAGCAATTTCAATCTGCATTTGGCGTCCAGCGACCAGGGGTTAGGATTGCATTCACATCGATCGAGACGGAGGGAAGGCTTGCTCGCCTTGCGGAAATTGCCCATCATTTCCATGAGCATATTATTTCACTTGTTACTTTCGATGAAACCGATAAATTGGTTCGAAGAATTGTTATGAAAATTGAAAAGAAGGATAATATCGAAAGATTTGTGAAGAAATTAGAAGACTCTGGATTCCGGATTCTCGATATTCATGAGGATTAGATATCATTCATTTGAATAAGCAAGAAATCAAATCCCTCTCATAGATTAATATGGGGGGATTTTTTATGCGAAAAAAAATGGTTCTTCTATTACTTGGATTTTTGTGTGGCAAGTTATTTATTGAATGGTTCCCAATTGGACTTCCGGTTGATTTTTCCAAGTTTCTCCTTGCCCTTGTCCTGCAACCCTTTGATTTCCTGATTGCCTCCATTTTCTTCATAGCTGGATTTCTCATGAATGCTGTTATTTTGGAGAATGGGGTAAGGCAGATAACCATGTTTGTTTATCGAAAACAGGTCGTAATGGAAGATTTATTAATTTTCCTGTTCCTGTTACTCGGCTACTGTATTTTATTCATATCTGGATTTTGGCAAACGATGGTTTTTTTCTGTTTCTCACTACTTTATGGTATGATTTCAATAGATTTCAAACGACTGATAGTCTGATGAGTATTACAAAAGTTGGGGAGGATTTATGTTATTTATTTTTCTTATTATGATCCTTGCTCTTGGAGCAGGGTTACTCATGTATATGTATCAGCTCGCTCATTCTGATCATATCGTTTACCATGAAATACCTTTTCCTAATTTCCCAGAGTCTTTCGGGGAAATTAAAATATTTTTTATTTCTGATATACATAAGCGTGTGATATCTGATTCTCTACTAGAGGGCGTAAGAGGAAAGGTGGATTTAGTTATTATTGGTGGGGATCTTTTGGAAAAGGGGGTGCCAATTGAGCGGGTTGAAAAAAATATCAAAAAGCTTAAAGATGTCGCTCTTACCTACTTTGTTTGGGGCAATAACGATTATGAAATGAACCCTCGTCTCTTAGATGGCCTCCTCTTAAAATATGGGGTAAAAATATTAGACAATACGGCGGTTTCCTTTGAATCGGAAGAAGGAGATCGTTTCGTCCTTTTAGGAGTGGATGATCTTACAAAACATAGGGATAGACTTGATTTGGCTTTGCAGGATGCGGAGGAAGGCTTCAGGCTTCTCGTGAGCCATAATCCGAATATTGTCGCTAAAATAAAGAAGAAGGACAAAATCTCCCTCGTTTTAAGTGGGCATACCCATGGAGGGCAAATTCGCATTTTTGGGATGGGTCCATATGAAAAGGGAGAGCTTAAGACCCTCGAGCAAACGATGCTTTTAGTGAGTAATGGCTATGGAACCACTTCATTGCCTTTAAGGCTAGGGGCGAAACCAGAGGCACATTTGATTACCTTAAGAAGGGAATCGTGAAAAACCCCATATAGACGACTCACCATCTAATCAATTTTTCATAGACTAAACCAAGAGTTGTCACAGCAGGGGGCAAAAATCATGCGCATTGAGCGATTAACTTATAATAAAATTAAAATTTTTCTTACGTCCGATGATTTAACAGAACGAGGGCTAACGAAAGAAGATATTTGGAAGGATTCATTAAAGTGGCACCAGCTTTTTTCAGATATGCTTGAGGAAGCTAGTACCGAACATGGTGTTTGCATTGAAGGATCTGTTGCCGTTGAGATCTTTTCCATGCAAGCCCAAGGGATGATCATGATTGTAACGATGGGAGAGGATGAAGGCGCCCTAACCGATGGTTTTTTTGATATTGCTGTCACCACTCAGGATTTTGAGGATGTATTATTTGAGTTTGACAATATCGAGCATGTCATTCAATTGTCGAAGCAGCTTTTGACAGTTGAATATTCTGGCGGTGATTTATATGCACATAAGGATCAGTATTACCTCTATTTTCAAGAAGAGAATCTCGCTCACTCAAAGGATATTCTGGCCATTTTATCTGAATATGGTCATCTCTCATTAGTGAGTATTCATTATTTGCGAGAATACGGTAAGGAAATAGTGAAGGATCAAGCGATTGAAACGCTTGCGAATTACTTCGGGTAGAAAGAAAAATTAAGGAAGTATATTTTAGGCACTGGTTAAGAAATGGGTTATATCAATATAATATTAAGGATCGTATTTTATCAAGTATACAAGCCCCCTTTCCAATGGCTTAAGGGGGATAGATTTGTTATTATTGGAATTTAAAAACCTTTTAAAATAACCATGGTAACGTTTACATTTATTTACGTAAATATGCTGAATATACACTTTTTTATCTTGCATTAATTATCCAAACGTGTATACTTGTGACTGAAAGATGACAATATCGAATGGATTCTAGGAGGTTAATTTTCAATGGTAGCCGAGAAAGGTACTGAAAATATAAATCAGGAAGACAAGCTAGATGTCTTAAAGTCAACTCAAACGGTTATTCATAATGCACTTGAAAGACTTGGATACCCAGAAGAAGTCTACGAACTGTTAAAGGAACCGATGAGATTAATGACAGTCAAAATCCCAGTAAGAATGGACGATGGATCTGTCAAAGTCTTTACTGGCTACCGTGCACAGCATAATGATGCTGTGGGCCCAACTAAAGGAGGCATTCGTTTTCACCCTAATGTAACGGAAAAAGAGGTTAAGGCACTGTCCATTTGGATGAGTTTGAAATGTGGTATTGTTGATCTCCCATATGGTGGTGGAAAAGGTGGAATCGTTTGTGATCCGCGCGACATGTCATTTAGAGAACTAGAAAGATTAAGTCGTGGATATGTAAGGGCTATTAGTCAAATCGTTGGCCCAACAAAGGATATTCCAGCACCAGATGTTTTCACAAATTCTCAAATTATGGCATGGATGATGGATGAATACAGCCGCATTGATGAGTTTAATTCGCCAGGCTTTATTACTGGTAAACCGCTCGTATTAGGTGGTTCCCATGGCAGAGAATCTGCAACCGCTAAAGGGGTTACGATCTGTATTGAAGAAGCGGCTAAGAAGAAGGGCATCGATATTAAAGGTGCTCGTGTTGTTGTACAAGGGTTTGGAAATGCCGGTAGTTTCCTATCGAAATTCATGCATGATGCGGGAGCGAAGGTAATTGGAATCTCTGACGCATATGGTGCATTATATGATCCGGACGGATTAGACATAGATTATTTGCTTGATCGCCGTGACAGCTTTGGCACGGTTACAAAGCTGTTTAATAATACGATAACGAATAAAGAATTATTAGAGCTTGATTGCGATATTTTAGTACCTGCTGCAATTGAAAATCAAATCACAGAAGAAAATGCCCATAATATCCGCGCAAAAATAGTCGTAGAAGCTGCCAATGGACCAACGACTTTAGAGGCTACTCAAATCCTAACGGATAGAGGCATCCTGCTTGTACCAGATGTATTGGCATCTGCGGGTGGGGTAACCGTTTCCTATTTTGAATGGGTACAGAATAATCAGGGTTATTACTGGTCCGAAGAAGAAGTGGAAGAAAAGCTGAAAGCGGTCATGGTTAAGTCCTTCGAAAATATTTATAATACTGCTCAGACACGTCGAGTGGATATGCGTCTCGCTGCTTATATGGTTGGAGTAAGAAAAATGGCAGAAGCATCAAGATTTAGAGGCTGGATCTAAAAATTAGTGTTATAATATTTATGAAACTCGTCCTAAGGGCGAGTTTTTATACTTCTAAAGGAGTGGACGGTTGTGAAGCAGGAAGATGTCATTATCATTGGGGGAGGTCCCTGTGGGTTAGCTGCCGCAATTGCTTTGAAAAAAATTGAAAAAAACCCATTAGTGATTGAAAAAGGAAATATTGTGAATGCAGTCTATAACTATCCGACCCATCAAACCTTTTTTAGCACGAGTGAAAAGCTTGAAATTGGGGATGTCCCTTTTGTAACAGAGGAATACAAACCGAAACGAAATCAAGCTCTCGTCTATTATCGGGAAGTAGTAAAAAGGGAAAAACTAAGAGTAAATGCATTTGAAAAGGTCGTATCAGTGGAAAAGACCAAGGAAGGAAGCTTTGTTGTTACGTCGGATAAGGCAGAATATACATGTCAAAATGTTGTGATCGCAACAGGCTATTATGATAATCCAAACTATATGAATGTACCGGGAGAAGATCTGCCAAAGGTCTTTCACTATTTTAAAGAGGCCCATCCATTCTTTGATAAAGATGTTGTCGTGGTTGGTGGAAAGAACTCAAGTGTTGATGCAACGATCGAGCTTGTCAAGGCAGGGGCAAGGGTAACGGTAATCTATCGCGGCTCTAGCTTTTCTCCTAACATTAAGCCGTGGATCCTTCCGGAATTTGAATCGCTTATTCGAAACGGAATCGTGAAGATGGAGTTTGATTCCCATGTGAAGGAGATAACCGAGAATCAGGTTGTTTATGAGAAGCAAGGAGAGCTGTTTGAATTAAAGAATGATTTTGTGTTCGCAATGACAGGTTATCATCCAGATCATGCGTTTTTGAAGGAAATGGGTGTGAAAATTGATAGTGATTCTGGCAGACCTATCTTTGATCCGGATACAATGGAAACCAATGTGGAGGGAATTTATATTGCTGGTGTGATTGCAGCTGGTAATAATGCAAATGAAATCTTTATCGAGAATGGCCGCTTCCATGGTGGTCTCATTGCTAAATCTATCCAGGAAAAGGAAATGGGGCTGTCCAAAAAGTCAGAGTAACTGACTTTTTGGTGCCCCTTTCTTATTTCTACTATTTTTAGAAAAGTGCACAAAAAAATCGTCCAATTTAGTAAAATGTAAGTAACCAAACCAACATTTACAGAAAGGACGATTTTTTTATGTGTAATCAAGCGACTACTACTGAAAATTATAACACTCAAATGGCTCTTCTTCCAGAGGTTGAGGAAATTTCTCCTCCTAAAAGACAATTAGCTCCTACATTCAAAC
>NZ_JAUSTU010000021.1:0-53432 GCF_030813005.1 Anoxybacillus andreesenii | reverse complement strand
CCCCACTATCTGAACTACCATCTATGAAGTTATCAAAGAGCAATAAACGAACTGGAAATTACCTCGAAAGAGGATTCTAAACTTACTATACGAGGGAGGTTTATAAATGAAAGCACAATCCTATGTTAATGGTGAATGGGTCTGCAATGATGAAAATTCTTTACCTGTTTATAACCCGTACACGAAAGAAATAATTGGTGAACAGTTTCAAGCCACTGAAGTAGATGTAGAAAGGGCTATTTCATCCGCATTCGCTACAAAAAAGGAAATTGCAAAAATTCCTTCACACGAAAGAGCTGCTATCTTAAAGAAGGCTGCGACTCTTTTAGACCAACAAAAAGAGAAGTTTGCAAAAATTATTTCTCTTGAACTAGGAAAACCAATGCGTTTTACACTCGATGAAGTTGCTCGTTCAGTCGAAACCTTAGAATTATCAGCAGAAGAGGCAAAAAGGTTAATTGGTGAAACACTGCCTGGTGATGTTTCATCTCGTGGTTCAAAAGCAATAGCAGTAACTTTTAAAGTTCCAGTTGGTGTCGTGGCAGCGATTACACCTTTTAATGCACCGTTAAATTTAGTTGCTCATAAAATTGGCCCTGCATTTGCTGCCGGAAACAGCATAATTTTTAAACCAGCAACTCCAACTACATTAGTTGCAACTGAATTCGTCAAATTACTAATGGAAGCAGGATTCCCGAAAACATCTATTAATATGGTTTTAGGTAGAAGAGATGCGGTGCAGCAAATTGTAAAAGATGATCGCGTAAATGTTATTTCGTTTACTGGAGGACTTGTAGCGAGTAAAAATATTTGCAAGTTAGCTGGCATTAAGAAAGTTCTACTAGAGCTAGGAGGTAATGCTGCAACTGTTGTTCATCACGATGCTAATTTAGTAAAAGCAGCTAAAATGTGTGCAAGAACCGCATTTAGTAATTCAGGACAAAGCTGCATATCAGTACAGAGAATTTATGTACAAAAATCAGTGTTGAATGATTTTGTAAATCTTATGAGAGAGGAAGTTCAGGCTCTTAAGGTTGGCGATCCATTGTTGCTTGATACCGATGTGGGAAGTATGGTTGATGAAAATAATGCACAGCGTATGATTGATTGGGTTGATGAAGCGGTTAGTATGGGTGCGGAGGTTCTTTGCGGTGCAAAAAGAGAGAATGCTATCGTTCATCCTACCCTATTATTAAATCCACCACACAGAAGCAAAGTGGTTTGTGATGAAGTTTTTGGTCCTATTGCTAGTATTATTCCCTATGAAACTATCGATGAAGCAATCGAGGCAACAAATAATTCAGAATTTGGTCTTCAAGCAGGAATCTTTACCAATCAAATGGATTTGGCCTATAAATTTGCACAATCCTTAGATGTTGGTGGGGTTGTGATAAATGGTACATCGAATTTTAGACTCGATCATTGGCCATATGGTGGCGTTAAAAACAGTGGAATTGGACGTGAGGGTCCACGCTATGCCATCGAAGATATGACAGAAACAAAAATGATTGTATACCAAATTAATAACTAATCATTTGTCTAGACCGAGTGATAAAGGTTTTAGTACTTAGAGCTTTTATCACTCTCTTTTTTGGTAATGAAAGCCGATTAAGATCTGCCTAAGTATATTGCGCGTTTGTAATAATTACAAGGTTAACAACAGAATGTTTAGTATCTGAACAGTAAAATGACAATACATCTTTTTTTAAGTGTTTTATTTTGGCACGAAAATTGCAAATATTCAGTGTGTAATAATAAAATAAGAGCTTTTATCACTATTTTTATAAAGGGGGGAAATAAATGAATGACAGGATTCTTTTTGAACAGCAGAAAGAAATAGCTACCATATATCTTAATGAACCTAACAATTTAAACTCATTAAGCACTAAATTAAAACAGCAATTCTTAAAAGTGCTTAATGAAATTGAAACAGACCCAGATATAAAAGTTGTAATTATTGCTGGAAAGGGTAGGGCATTTTGTGCCGGTGGTGATGTTAAAGGGATGGCAAACATGAAAGAGTATGATCCAGTGGCCATCAAGAGAAATATGGAACTGTCTTCAATCATAATTGAAAGACTACGAAGAATGCCAAAGGTTATTATAAGTTCTATACATGGCTATGCTGCAGGTGCGGGTTTCAGTTTAGCTCTGGCATCAGATCTTATTGTTGCTGAGGAAGGTACAAAGCTTATTCTTTCATTTAAGAACGTAGGATTAATACCAGACTTGGGCATTCATTATTACCTTCCTAAAATTGTAGGTGAATGGAGAGCGAAACAGTGGATTTGGAACGGGATTAAATTAACAGTTGAAGAAGCTTTGAACTATGGGTTTAGCATCGAAATTGTCGCAAAGGGTCAACTAAATAACCGAGCGATGGAACTAGCAAAGGAAATTAGCAATGGTCCTTTTCAAGCACTTGTTTACTCAAAGTTATTAATTAATAACTTCTCTAATACAAAACTCGAGGAAATACTAGCAAAGGAAAATGAAATTCAAACGATCTTGAGAGCAACTCATGATCATAAAGAAGGAATTAACGCTTTTTTAGAAAAACGTATTCCTGAATTTTCAGGACATTAGGGGCGTTGGTCATAACGACCACTACAAATACTGAAAATAAAGGGATATTAAATATTGAAATGTAAGCGTTGTCTATATAACTTTTTCCATTTAATATTGTAGAACATTTTGCATATGTGTTAAGGAGGTTGGATGTGGATGAAAAAATTAATTTCGAAACAACTAGTGAAGTATTTAGAGGGTAAAGGGGTTCAACATATTTTTGGACTTTGTGGTCATACGAATATAGCCTTCCTCTCTCAGTTAGAAAACAGCACCATTAAATTTATCAATACTCGTCATGAACAAATTGCAGCACATATGGCTGATGGTTATGCACGGGTAACAAAACAGGCATCCGTTGTATTAAGTCACATCGGTCCTGGATTAACAAATACCATTACTGCAATAGGAACCGCTGCTTTAGATAATGTACCGATAGTTATTATTGCCGGTGATGCTCCTTCACATTATTACGGTAGAAACGCTTTTCAAGAAGTAAATCTATATTCGGATGCTTCTCAATATGAAATCCTACGTCCAATAGTAAAACGCGCATGGAGGGTAGAGAGACCAGATTTGTTCCCAGAAATCATTGAGAAAGCTTTTCAACTGGCGGAAAATGGAAGGCCTGGACCGGTGTTAGTATCAGTTCCAATGGATATCTTCTCAAAAGAGATTGATGTGAGATTATTCGAACGATTAACCTACCATAATCCAAAACTACATAAACCATCGATAGATCAAGAGACCGCCGTAAAGATTATAAAGACTCTTAAAAATGCTGAAAATCCACTCTTCTTAGTAGGTGGAGGCATTATGTTAGCAGACGCTTCAGGGGAATTAAGAGATCTAGTAGACCACATGGGAATTCCCGTTGTTAATACGATGATGGGTAAGGGTGCTGTTTCCGATGACCATCCTTTGGCTATGGGACTTGTTGGTTTCTGGGGTTCAAAGTTTACAAATGAAAAAGTCCGTAATGCAGATTATATTTTTGCATTAGGAACTAGTTTTGGTGAAGCGGATTCCAGTTCCTGGGAGGAAGAGTACACTTTCAATTTCCCTCCAACAAAGTTGATTCATATCGATATTGATCCACAAGAGATTGGAAGAAACTATCCTGTTGAAATCGGAATAGTTGCAGACTTAAAGCAATCATTGAAAGTTCTGAATAAGGTAGCAAAAGAAATGGTTCCAGTTCCTGTCCAAAATCCAACATTAGAAAAGGAAATCGCGGCAAACAAGGAGGCGTTTATTCAAAGTAACCAAGAACATATTAAAAACAACTGTTTCCCAATGAGACCAGAACGAATCCTACAAGAAACTCGCGAAGTATTACCAAAGGATGCTTATATTACAACAGATGTGGGTTGGAATAAGAATGGTGTTGCTCAAAGATTTCCTATTTATGAAGCCGGAACTGTTCTTACTCCTGGTGGATTTGCAACAATGGGGTTCGGTTCTCCTGCAGCATTAGGAGTAAAGGTTGCTAAACCTGATAGAGTAGTAGTTTCTTTAGTTGGTGATGGGGGCTTTGGTCAAAATCCAGCTGTACTTGCCACAGCAGCTGAGGAAAATATTCCTGTCATTTGGATCATTATGAATAACAGCTCTTATGGGGTCATTGCTGGACTTGAAAAAGCACATTTTGACACTACATTTGGAACCATTTTCTATAAAGATGGAAAACCATATTCTCCAGATTTTGCTGCAATTGCCCGTGCATTCGGTGTGGAAGGTGTAAAAATTGAATCTGCAGAAGATTTTAAACCTACATTAGAGAAAGCAGTGGCATCTAAGAAACCATTTGTTATTGATGTATCAATGGTGAATGTTCCAACTCCAACAGGAGGGCATTGGAACATAATGGATATTTATTCGCCAAATGAAAAAAAATCACACGCAGTAGTTTCCATAAATTAATCTTTAAAGCATGTAATAGCAGGGATAAGAATCAATCTCTTAGCTCTACTTTTAAATAAATCTAAGTGAGAACCAATTAAGCTATTTATCTCATTAGAAAAGGAGGACATGAATTGAAGGTAAGTCAAAAAGTTAAATGGGGTATTCTGAGCACAGCCAGATGTGCAAAAGAGAGATTGCTTCCTGCCATTAGGGCAGAAAGGAATTCAGAGTTGCTAGCTATTGGAAGTAGAGATATTGAAAAGGCCAAGCTCGTAGCTGAAAATTTTGGAATCCATCGTGTTTATGGAAGCTATCAAGAGGTAATAGATGATCCAGAGATTGACGCAATCTACATACCTTTGCCGAACAATATGCATAAGGAGTGGACAATTAAAGCTGCTAAAGCTGGGAAGCATGTCCTTTGTGAAAAGCCTGTGGCACTTAATGTTGAAGAAGCAGAAGAAATGGTAGCCGTATGTGAAAAGAGCGATGTTCTCTTTATGGAAGCTTTTGCCTTTCGCTGTCACCCGCAATGGCATCGTCTTAGAGAGATTTTAGATTCTTCACATATTGGGGAAATCAGAAATGTTAACGCACATTATTCAATTTCAGTTGAAAATCCAAATGATATTCGTTTAAATCCAAATATGGGTGGTGGGTCGCTTTATGATGTGGGTTCATACTGCATCAATGCCATTCGATTTATTATGGGAGAGGAACCAACTGAAGTTCATGCGATTTCGAAATTTGCTCCAGATAATATCGTTGATTTAACAAGCTCAGTTGTAATGCGTTTTCCTGGTGATCGACTAGCACAGTTTTCAAGTTCAATCGAAAGCACTCATAAACAGGTTGTTGAAGTGACAGGCACAAAAGGAAGCATTAAAATTTCATGGCCATTTAGACACCCTAGTTTAGTTATTCAAAAGGATGCAAAGGAGATAATGGATGTTTTCGAATTCCAACTTGATGAATATACAGAACAAGTAATACACTTTGTAGACTGTATTCTCACAGGTAAAACATTATGGTATGGACCTGAAGAGTCTATTAAGAATATGAAGGTAATAGAAGCAATTTATGAATCAGCAAGCCACGGTACGAAATTGCAATTGAATTAATCCTTTATTTCTGGGTAAGGAAAGTGATGTATATGAGTAATAGCCAACAAGTTGTCGTTATTACAGGGGCTAGTGGGGGGATTGGCAATAGTATTGTTAGGCGTTTTCATAGAGAAGGAGCAAAACTTGTACTCCTAGATCTAAAAATGAGCAATATGGAACGTAGCATAGAAGATTTCTCACCAGAATCGCTTTTACTCGAATGCGATATTACAAATAAATCTGATGTAGAAAAAGCCCGTGACACCGTCCTGTCTCATTTTGGAAAAATTGATGTATTAGTCAATTGTGCTGGTATTCTTTCTTCTATTAATTCGATTGAGGAAGTTGAAATAGAAGAATGGCGTAAAATTATCGATGTCAATTTGACAGGCACGCTTATTTGTACACAAGTATTTGGTGGAGTGATGTTAGTTAATGGTGGTGGATCCATTGTTAACATTGCGTCTATGGCTGGGTTGGCTCCTTCACCAAAAAAAGCAGCATACAGTGCAAGCAAGGCAGCTGTCCTTATGTTAACACAACAAACAGCACTTGAATGGGCGGGGAAGAACATAAGAGCAAATGCTATATGCCCTGGATTCATTGAAACACCGATGATTTCCCATATGATTAAAAATGAAGAAGAACGTAGAAAAAGAGAGAGTATTATCCCAATGGGAAGATTAGGGATGCCGGATGAGGTGGCCAATATTGTATATTTCTTAACTACGCCTGATGCAGCATACATCAATGGAGACTCGATTAAATTGGACGGTGGCTACTCAGTAACAACAATGCCAAAAATAGATTCAAAAGGCATATTGGCATAACCGTTAATCTAGCAATTCTTGAAATTATGGATCTTGAATTCTGAATAATTACCATTTTATAAGTATTTCATAAAATTAATAGTAGAAAATTTAAGGGGGAAGAGGAATGTTAAAAAATAGAAGTGTTTTTCGAGTAATTTTCACTTTAGTAGCCTTATTTATGCTCATGATTGCAACCGCATGCGGTTCAATTAAAAGTAATGGTGAAGGCAAAGAAAAGAGTATTAATTTCCCTACTAAAAACATTACAGGGGTTATACCTTTTGGAGCTGGAGGACCTACTGATTCCATGGCACGTGCAGCAGCAGCTGCAGCAGAGCAAAAAATTGGAAAATCTATTATTATGGTCAATAAACCAGGTGCATCTGGTGGAATAGGGACACAGGATGTTTATGACTCAAAGGCGGATGGGCATACATTATTGTTCGCTGCTGAAACAAACCTAACAATACTCCCTGTATTTGATATTAATGAAAGAAGTTACAAAGATTTTGAAGCTATCAATATTTTTGGACGTACTTACAGTGCTATTGCTGTAAAAGCAGACTCAAAGTACAACACCCTAGAGGACTTAATTAATGATGCCAAGGAAAATCCAGGGAAAATTAGTTTAACCCTAGGTTCAAGTGGAAGTCAATCACAAATCGTTGCCACTATGTTAAGAGAAACAACAGGTGCTGAATTTAATATGATTCCATTTGATGGAGATGGTCCTGCCTTAACAGCTGTCCTTGGAGGACATGTGGATGCATTTATCTCGAGTGTTGCAATGGGAATTGAAAATGTTGAAGGTGGAAAGCTTAAATTTTTAGCAATAGTTCATGACGAGCCCATTGATAATTTACCAGATGTTCCTCCTGTGACAGAGGCTATCCCTGAAATGGAAAAATATTTACCATGGGGTCCATTCTCTGGTGTATTTGTTAAGAAAGACACACCAGATGAAATCAAACAATACTTAATTGAAAAATTTAAAGAAGCATCAGAAGTTCAAGAATTTAAAGATTTCTTAGCAAATAGTCAATATGTGCCTTTAAGTATCTCTGGTCAGGAGGCAGAAGAATTTATTACAGACTGGGCTTCTAAGACACTCTGGTTATTACATGATGCTGGGATAACAAAGAAAAGTCCTGAAGTCTTAGATATCCCTAAACCAGAAAAATAGAATCATAAGAATAAAGGGGATTTCCTCCCCTTTATTCTCTACTAAAGAAAGAAAGGACATTATATATGAAATTATCAAAACATGGTTTACCAATCCTCTTACTTGTCATTAGTCTATTTATTCTTATACAGTCTCTTAATATAAAGGAGCAAAGTGTGTTTGATCCATCTTCTGGTGCTTTTCTTCCTGCTATTATCTCACTAGTGTTGATTCTTTGTACCATTATTATTTGGAAGGAAGAAATGATCAAATCACAGGCTTCTAGGCAACATTTAGCTGACCCAGATAATGAAATACCCGAGGTGAATGATGGGACTTTTGGGGGAATATCAAAAAAAGTTGTATATATGCAAATGGCTCTTTTTGTGGTTCTGTCACTTGTCTTTGCATTCTTGATGAATTACGTAAACTTTTTGATATTGTCAATAGTTTTCCTAATTATTGCTATGATTTTAATAAAGAGAGAAGGCATCTTAAAGGTTTTCATTACATCTATCGTAACAAGTGCAATTATCTATTATTCATTTGTTTACGTTTTTAAAATTGTTTTTCCAGTATAAGAAAGAAGACGGTCGCTATTCAGAGCGAACACCTTATTTATCTACTTAAAGGTTGATTAATTAAACAGGGGGGAAAGTATGGAAAACTTACAATATATATTGCAACCCTTTATACAATGGGATTTATTATTAATCGTTGCCGTTGGTACACTTTTTGGATTCATCGTAGGTGCACTTCCAGGTCTTTCAGTAACAATGGGGGTAACTTTACTTGTTTCATTGACTTATTCATGGGATACAACGGCAGCCATTGTATTTATGGTAAGTGCCTATGTTAGTGGGATTTATGGGGGGTCTAGAACGGCCATTCTTATGAACATTCCTGGTTCGGTGGCTTCACTTGCTACGACCTTTGATGGATACCCGCTTGCTCAACAAGGAGAAGCAGGAAGAGCAATCGGAATTGCAACAATATACTCTTGTATTGGTGGTACATTAGGTATTATTGTTTTTGCACTTGCATCACCATTACTAGCTGATTTTGCTTTAAGTTTTGCTTCAAGAGATTACTTTTTACTGATGGTGTTAGGTTTGCTGTTAGTTGGAAGCTTAGGGCAAGGTTCAATGGCTAGGTCTGTTTTCTCGGCTGGGATAGGAGTTATTGTGGGATTAGTTGGTATTGATCTCATGACAGGAGAGGAGAGATTTACTCTTGGCCTTTTTGAACTTAAAGGTGGTATTTATTATCTAGCTGCGTTACTTGGATTATTTGGTTTCTCAGAGGTTTTGTTTCAGTTTCGTGAAGTAGCTAAAAAAGCAGTTTCAAATAATGTAGGAAAGTTACTACCTCCTCTTAACTATATTTTGAAGTTCTTACCATTAACATTGAGGTCGGCTATTATCGGTGTACTTATCGGTGCACTTCCAGGGGCAGGTCCTGAGATCGCAGCTATTATGGCTTACGATCATGCTAAAAAATCAGTTAAGAAACCAACAAGACCATTTGGAAAAGGAGCATATGAAGGAGTATTAGCTCCAGATACGGCAAATATGTCTGCAACTGGTGGAACGATGATCCCAATGATGACACTAGGTATTCCTGGTGACGCTGTTACCGCTGTTATGCTTGGAGCGTTTATGATTCATGGATTACAACCAGGTCCAATGCTTATGGTTACGACCCCTGATTTATTCTATGTAATAGTAGGAGCTGGCTTCCTTTCCATGATTTTTGTTTTTATTTGGGGACTCTCCGCCGTAAGACAATTTACGAAAATCACTCTTGTTCCTAGACATATCTTACTACCGATCATTGGATTTTTAACCATTTTAGGTGCTTATGCTGTAAATTATAGTATTACCGAAGTCTATTGGATGATTGGATTTGGGGTTCTTGGTTATTTTATGAAACTCTATAATTTCCAATCTGGTCCGATGGTACTTGGGATAATTCTTGGACCAATGCTCGATACACATTTCCGTCGTTCGATTATTTCTGAAGAAGGTTTAGTCGGATTTCTTGCAAGTTTAGTAACGCATCCAATCAGCTTTGTATTAACACTTGCTGTGGTGTTTTCTATTTTTGCCTCTACACCATTCTATAAAAATATGATGTTCAAACTTAGGTCAACAATTACAAAGGGAAAAGCGGCCTAATCTTTTAAGTTGAGTGAGCTTGCTCAGCTTTTAAGTAATTTAAAGATAACAACGGGGCTCACAGCTGTTTGGTTCAGCCCTATCAATATTTCTGCCATGATCACAGCAAAGATATTAAGGAACAATCCATTCTACTTCGGTTTTGCTATTATGTTTGGGAGATTTGGTTCTGTCTTGTCATCGTTGTTAAATTATCGTTGAACCAACGATTCTAATATATGATTTATTTTTGGTTTTGAATAGAGGAGCTTATTTATGCCAATTGGACCTATAATAAATTCACTAGCAATTATTTCAGGAGGTTACTTAGGTGCTCTCCTTCAAAATAGGATTCCTAAAAAATTATGTAGTGCCATGCCCTTAACATTTGGGGTAGCCTCAATAGGAATGGGGATCAGCTCCATTACAAGAATAGATTCCTTGCCACCTGTCATCTTATCCCTAATAGTTGGAAGTGCATTAGGTGAATTAATAAACTTAGAAAAAGGAATTGAATGGTGTGCCAATAAGGTTCAAAAGCCAATAGAAAGACTTTTTTCCAAAAGAGATACTACTCATTTGAGCCCTGATTATATGGAAAAATTCGTCGGAATCGTCGTTTTATTTTCTGCAAGTGGCACCGGTATATTTGGTTCATTAAATGAGGGGATGACTGGGGATACATCCTTGTTGATATCAAAATCATTTCTTGATTTGTTTACGGCAACAATTTTTGCAACCTCCTTAGGATATATAGTCATGATTGTTGCCATACCTCAATTCCTTATTATGATTACTTTATACTTTTGTGCAGGATCCATCATGCCCTTTACTGCATCTTTTATGATAGGAGACTTTTCCGCAGTGGGTGGGATTATTATGATTGCTACTGGTCTTCGAATTAGTGGAATCAAATCGTTTCCAATAGCTAATATGTTACCGGCACTCTTAATCGTTATGCCAATATCAGCAATCTGGAATATTTTTTTAGGATAATGAACCTTAGAATGGAAGACAAGAAGGAGGTTTCTATTAATGGCAACTCAATTTTCTCTTGCTCACCTTACTTTACTTGAATGTTCACCCGCTGAAATGACTTATATTGCTGCTGAGGCAGGCTATGATTTTGTGAGCTTTCGACCAATTGCCCTTGGTACCGTAGACGAGCCCCAGTATCCTTTAGCTGAAAATAAAGGATTGTTAAGGGAAACAAAAGCGGCGCTTCTGAAAACAGGTGTGAAACTTTTAGATATTGAAATGGTTCGTATCTATGATCAGGTAAATCCGAAAATATATGAGCCTGCTTTTGAAGTTGCGGCAGAACTAGGAGGACGTCACGTTCTAACAACAGTACTAACGAACGATCGTAGTTTTACCCTTGATTGTTTTTCGGAAATTTGCGAATTGGCAAAGCCATACGGATTAACCATTGATTTAGAATTTCTTCCTTGGTACAACGTAAAAACCCTCAAGGAAGCAGCAGATATTGTTAATACGGTAAAACAAGATAATGCAGGAATTCTAGTTGATACATTGCATTTTCACCGCTCTAAGGTCCAACTTGAAGAATTAGATGCACTGCCATCAAAATGGTTCCATTATGCACACGTATGTGATGCACCAGGTGAAATTCCTACTACTAAGGAAGAACTTATTCATACCGCACGTGAAGAACGGTTTTATTTAGGAGAAGGTGGAATTCCTATTTCCGATATTCTAAATAAATTGCCAGAAATCCCATACTCTTTGGAAATACCGCATGCTAAACGTTCACGAGAAATGAGTAAATTGGATTATGTAAAAGAGTGTTTAAGAACCGCAAAAGACTATCTCGAAAAAAATTAATAGAGAGGTGTGGATATGAAGAATATAAGAATAGCAGTACTAGGTATGAATCAAGGATATAAATTTGCTAAAGATGCGATTAATATCCCAGATATCGAGCTTGTGGCAGTTGCAGGAAATGATGAATTAGCACAAATAAGAGCAAAAGAATTAAATGTACCTCTCTACACAGATTACAAGGCTCTTATTGAAAATTGTAAACTGGATGGGATCATAATAACATTGCCAAATGCTTTACATCGGGAAGCTGTAGAATTAGCTGCTAGAAAAAAACTTCATGTTTTAGTTGAAAAGCCGATTGCCCATACAGTTGAAGATGGAGAAGCAATCATAAAGATTTGCAAGGAAAACAACGTAAGTCTGTTAGTAGGACATCATAGGCGTTTTTCTAGTAAACTTACAAAATTAAGAGAGATCGTATCATCAAATAAGATAGGGCAAACTGTTGGGGTAAATATGATGTTCGTACTAGCAAAGGATCGTCCTTACTTCTCGGAAAAATGGAGATTAACGCAAAGTGGTGGGCCATTATTAATTAACGGTATCCATGATATTGATGTTTTAAGGTTTGTCACAGGCCTAACAATTCAAAGTGTTTATGCGGTGAAAAGAAATAATATAAGACAAAATCCAGTTGAGGACTCTGCTTCTGTCTTATTGGAAACAAGAGAAGGTCCAATTGCGAATTATTTTCTTTCTGATGGGGTTCCTTCACCTTGGTCATACGAATTAACGACAAATGAGAATCCTAAGTATTCACATTCTGATGCTGATTGCTATCAAATATTTGGTACAAAGGGAAGTATCTCATTTCCAAGTCTTACTTTGTATACATATGATGAAGAACACTTTGGATGGGATCACCCGTTAAAAGTAGAAAAATTAGAGGTTGAAGATAATGATCCTATGACTGCCGAGCTTCTTCATTTTGCTTCAATAATAAGAGGAGATGCTGAACCATTTGTAACGGGTGAAGATGCCTTAGAAACTTTAAAAGTGATTAATGCGATTCAATTATCGGCGGATAGTAGGCAGAAAATTGAAGTTAACGCAAAAAAAACTCCAACTAGTACGATATAAAGATATAAGTTATCAAGGTCAAAAACCTAAGAACCGTGTCCGATCCTACTTAAAAAGAAATAATAATTGTTTACTTCAATATTTTGACATGGTGGAGGATTACATATGAATAGTCTATTTGAAAGAATATCCGGTAAAACAAAATTAATTGCACTATTGGGTTCGCCAGTATCTCATAGTTATTCTCCGAGAATGTATAATTTAGCATTTGAAAACTTAGGACTGGATTATGCATATCTAGCATTCAACGTAGAAAATGATCAGTTGAAGGATGTAATACGTGGATTAAGAGGTTTAGGACTTATTGGATTTAATGTAACAATGCCATATAAGACAAATATTCTTACGCTTTTGGATGAACTATCCACATCTGCCTCTTTGATAGGTTCAGTAAACACTGTAGTTAATACTCAAGGTAGATTAATTGGACATAATACGGATGGAATGGGATTTGTAAAAAGTCTAAATGAAGTAGGAATACAACTGAAAGGAAGAACAATGACTTTATTAGGTGCAGGGGGAGCAGCTACCGCTATAGCGATTCAAGCAGCAATGAATGGCCTTAAAGGAATTTCCATATTTAACCGTAAAGATGATTTTTGGTCTAAAGCTGAGCATACAGTTGAAGTTATTAATAAAATGGAAGTTGATTGTAAGTGTAGTTTATATGATATTCAAGATTATGATATGTTAAGAAAAGAAATTGAGAATAGTGATATTTTAACTAATTCTACTAAGATAGGTATGGTACCACATGTAGATGAATGTCCAATTCCTGATGGCACTTGGTTACGTCCAAATTTAATAGTAACCGATACAGTATATCAACCTGTAAAAACCAAATTACTTCAGTTAGCAGAACAAAATGGTTGTAAAATAGTTAATGGTCTTGGGATGATGCTTTGGCAAGGTGCGTTGGCATTTGAAATTTGGACTGAAAAAGCTATGCCCATAGAATTAATCCGTAAAGATTTGTTTGAAATGAGCTTATCTGATAATAAAGCTTAGCAGGCTGTTTGGAACATACTTAATTAAATCCTGTTATCAAAAAGGGTTTCACCTCGCTAGTGGTTTTAGACAAACAAAAAAGAAACTTGACACATTTATTTACATAGTAACTTGGTTTTGACTAATAGCAAATCTCTGCATGCAAAGGGATTGAACGCTTTGGTAGTATCGAATTCCTAACCTTACCATCTAAATATTAAAGACAGGAAAGGTATAGGTAACTTTTATTAACGATTGGTGAAGTAAAGTGATTTGCAGGATACGGGAAAGAATCGGCTAGACTCTATCTATCTCTATCTGCCTATTTATAGGAATAACTTAATGGAAGATTTAATAAAATAATAATTCTATGAAAATGTTGGATAAATGGCATCAAGGCTAGTCATTCTACAAAACATTATTAAGGCAGGATTCTAACAATATATGAGAGGACAGGAAGAACAAAACATGTTGAAAGTTAAGGCGATTGTACTTGATCTAGATGGTACATTATTAAACAGGGATGGTACTATATCAAAATATATAAAAGAATGTCTTTTCAATATGATGGAAGATGGAGTAAAAGTTTTCTTGGCTACCGGAAGACCTGTCAGTACAACTGTTTCAATTCACCAAGAACTGGAGCTTGATACACCTCTTACTTGTTTGAACGGGGCACTTGTGTACGATAGACTCACAAATAGGGTTCTGGACTATTCACCTATTTCATCAAGTCTAGTGTCGACTGTAAAGAGTGTGGTAATTAATAGCGCTATCGCAATGGTTTGTCAAACCTATCGAGCAAATTATCAAATAATCAATTTAATAGGAAAAGAAATTGAAAGAAACTGGCCGGTTGAAGAGCCGAAGGTATTTCCAATTGAAGATGAGCCGGTTTTGAAAATAAAAATACATTTCAAAGACTGTGAGACAGCCCAGTGTATATATCATCAACTAGGTCCAGTTCTAAAAGTGTCAAACTGGGGAAGTTGGTTCGAAGTAACGGCTAGATGTGTATCGAAATGGAAGAGTATACAGAAACAACTCAAATATTTTAATATAGCAAAAAGTGAAGTTGTGGCATTTGGAGATGGCATGAATGATATAGAGTTACTGAAAAATGCAGGTGTTGGAGTTGCAATGGCAAATGCACTACCTATTGTTAAGAAAAATGCAAATTGTATTACTTTATCAAATGAAGATGATGGAATTGTATTTTTCCTAAATAAGTTTTGCAAAAATATCACCTAGATTAAAAGTGAATACAAAGGGAAGCGTATCTTTTCCAAACATAAACTTTTATTCTTATGACAATGAAAAATTTGGATGGGAGTGATGCATAAGAAGAAAAGTTGCTAAATTAAGATTAAAGGGGAGCTTGTTTGTCTATAACATGCTCCCTTTTTGGATTATTGTGTCATGGTTCATTGAATCTGGGCAAGACTTTATTTTTCTGGAATCATTTATCTTTATAATTGAAGAACGTGTGAACATCCTTTTAAATTTAATGGATTTTTCCTGAAAAGCTTGCTATATTCAAGAGAGGAAAAATTTGGACAGGTTTAGGATGTGGATGTTGATGACTTTTACGGAAAAAAGATGGTTCAAGGTCATGGTGGCCATCATATTATTTTTGCTCATTGTTTTTTTGCTGAATAAAAATCAATTTCTATTAGTACCCGTGGTCGTTTTAATTCAAACCATCTTTCTACCATTTGTGGTAGCGGGTATTTTGTATTACTTATGTCGCCCTCTGGTGACATTTTTAGAAAAGAGAAAAACCCCTAGATGGATTGCGATTCTTGCTGCCTATGCTGCGATTATTTTATTCGGATATGGAATTGTCAAGCTTGTTGCCCCTGCGATCAATGATCAGCTCGAAACCTTTATTGACAATCTCCCGGCGATGGTTTCAACGGTTATCGATTGGGTGAAATACATACAAGAAAATCGGAGTGCCTTCCCAGATTTCGTTCAGGATGCTATCTTAACAGCAAGTGAAGATATCGAGGCGCGCATTCAAAATAATGTCGGTAATATCGCAAGTGGCATTCTAAGTGTATTTGGTGTGATCGGCGGTTTTATAAATACTTTGTTTGGTCTCGTTCTTGTTCCGTTCATTCTCTTTTACATGTTGAAGGATAGCGGGCGATTTGCACCAAGTGTTACGAAGTTCTTTCCGACAGCTAGACGGGAGAATGTTCTTCATATATTAAAGGATATAGACAAAACGATTGCCACTTACATTCAAGGACAAATGATTGTCAGTCTTATCGTGGGAATATTGCTATATATCGGCTACCTCATCATTGGACTAAATTATTCGTTAGTGTTGGCAGTGTTTGGAATGTTTACGAATGTCATTCCGTTCCTAGGGCCTTATATCGCCGTCATTCCCGCCATTCTTGTTGCGCTATTCCAAGATCCCGTTATGGTTCTCTATGTGGGGATCATCATGTTAGTTGCGCAGCAAATCGAAGGAAATATCATTTCCCCAAACATTATGGGAAAATCATTGAATATCCACCCATTAACCATTATCGTTTTAATTTTAACAGCGGGAAATCTCGCAGGACTTATTGGTGTTATCTTTGTTATCCCGGCCTATTCGATTGTGAAGGTGCTGGTGGTGAACTTGGTTAAGTTGTATAAAAGTAAATAGCAAAAGAAAAACCGATCTTGCTATGCTTGATCGGTTTTTGTTACTGATATTCTTTAATCGTCTTGATGATCTCACGCACTTTCTCAATCGGTACTTGTCCAGGTGCTGAACTTTTAGCACCAACTGTAAAAACAATTGCAGAGCCAAAAATCCAACCGATCATTCTGCTTACTGTACCAAGTCCGTTCATTGACATGGTGGCAACGGGAATTTTTATTAATCTATTTGCTTGTTCTGTTATGTCTAACAGGCGAATGACATCTGAATATGAATTTGGCATAACAGCAATTTTCGCAATATCGGCTTCTAATGATTCCGCTTTTTTTAATATTTGAAGGAGCTGATCTTCGGAAGGGGTTTTAGTGAAGTCATGATAGGACAAAATCAATGACTTTCCACATTCTCGGGATACCTTTCTTAAATGAAGGGTATCTTCTTCAGGATTCGCTATCTCATAATCTATGATATCGATGCAGCTATGTTTACATATGTAGGAAAGGAGCCCTACGATTTCAGCTGGAGACAGCGGTGTCGGATTTCCACCTTCAGCGACCGAACGAATCGTAAAAAGCAGTGGGGTCCCAGGGGTTACTTTCTTTATGGCATTTGCTACCTCAGCAACCCTTTCGAAATCCTGTATTTCTTGAAAGTAATCGACTCTCCATTCAATCATGTCCGGTCCTTTTTCTTTGACTATTTCTAACTCATCCAGTAATTCCTCACTAGTTGTTCCAACGATGGGTGTACACAAGTAAGGATATTCTTTTCTTAATTTGCTTTGAAACATCATTGGCCCTCTTCTCTCTAAATTAAAGTGTTAAAATCTCATAAAATAATTATCTAAAATCATATCATTGTTACTAGCCAAAATCTATATTGTTTTTACCAATTTAACGCATTAAATCAAAATGGCTAAATCAATTCAAAAGAGCGCCAAAAAAGGCGCTCAAGCAAACTGGTGATGGCGAATATTAGATTAGTAGCCCATGTAACTTGCTCCAACGATAATCAACAAAATGAACAGAACAACGATTAAAGCAAAGCCCATTCCGCCGCCGTATCCTCCACCTTGGTAGCTCATTCGATCACCTCCAGTTGAATATCTAAACAACATAATGATGTCTCAATCATTGTTGTCCCTACATCATATGAAAAGATGATGAAGGGGATTGGACAAGTAAATTACGAAAATAGCCCAATTAATGATAGAAAATCATCTTTGGACGAAAAGATTGTGAAAGTAACTCAATTGATCCATAATAAAGAGGAAAGAATTCCTATAAAATTAGTTGGTTTTGATAAGTGAGGTTAGTCCATTGAAATTCCAAGACACGAAAACAATTGATGAAAAACTAAAGTTAATGAGTAAATTATCAGAGGGATTTTTGAAGAGAGCAGCGCAGGTGGATGAAGAAGGTTCGTTTCCTTATGAAAACATTAAGGAGTTAATCGAAACCGGTTATACCCTGCTAACAGTACCAAAAAGATATGGCGGGGCAGAAATATCTTTATATGAACTCGTTCGATTGCAGGAACAAATCGCAATGGGAGATGGTGCGACCGCCTTGTCGATTGGATGGCATATGGGGATCATTAAGAATCTTGATGAGAAGAAGCTATGGGATGAAACAGTTTTTGAAAAAGTGATCGAGGATGTCAAGAAGGGTGCTCTATTAAATGGAGCAGCCAGTGAACCCCAGACAGGAAGTCCCACTAGGGGTGGCAAACCGACGACGACCGCCGCAAAAGTTCAAGATGGCTGGCTTCTTAACGGAAGAAAAACGTTTACAACGATGTCGCCGATGCTGGATTATTTTATCGTAAGTGCTTCTGTTCCAGAGCGTGATGAGGTAGGGAATTTCCTTGTACATCGGTCGCTTGCTGGGGTGGAGATCGAGGAAACATGGGATAGTATAGCGATGAGAGGGACGGGGAGCCATGATCTCGTGCTTAAGGATGTGCTGGTAAGTGATAAGGATTATGTTGAGCGCTTCCTTCCAGGAAAAAAGGGTGCAAACGGCTGGCTCCTTCATATTCCTGCCTGCTATCTAGGAATAGCTACAGCTGCACAGAAGTACGCAATAGAGTTTGCGAAAAGCTATTCGCCAAATAGTATTGAAGGCACCATTCTAGACATTCCAACTGTCCAACAAAGGATTGGAGAAATGGAGCTACTTCTATTGGAAGCAAAGCATTTCCTTTATTCTGTTGCAAAAGAGTGGGATTCTTCACCAGAAGATGAAAGAGCACTACTCGGTCCTTTGCTTGGGGCAGTGAAACATTCTGTTACAAATAAAGCTATTCAGGTTGTGGATTTGGCTATGAGGATTGTGGGAGCACGAAGCCTTTCGCAGAAGAATCCACTCCAACGCTATTATCGTGATGTGAGAGCAGGGCTTCACAATCCACCAATGGATGACATGACCATCCAATTACTTGCAAAAAAAGCAATCGCTGCTGACCGTTTATAGGTCAGCAGCTTCCTCCCTATAAAATAGGGTCATCAAGAAGAACACAATAAAGCTAATTAGTAGTGCAACTCCACCAGCGATATAGAAAGACAACGTGAAGGCTTCGGGAAGGTCGAATGGCTTTACCATATACAACCACATTCCGATGGTTAATCCGCAAGAGCCGAGGATCGCACTCCAAACATGAATTTTCGTCATGACTGTCTGTGTAGTCTGGAAAAGCTTATAATAGACAGCCCATGCGAAAAGACTTAACCACCCAACAACTAAAATATGGGCATGAACCGGCCGGAAGAGATAGGAGCCAGACCCTGCCATATGGGCTCCAAGAATCGCACCAATCACGCCAAACAAGCTTGCAAATCTCAATAAAAGCAGACTATTTTTATTCACTTCAATCCCTCCAATTATATGTATATACATAATGTAAAAGAGGAATATGAACGGAGGATGAATAAAAGTTTACAAATCGGCTTTTTCTTAAATAATGGCTATCATTTTTTAGGAGATAGGCAGCTCGACCGTAAAGGTAGTCCCCTCGCCTTCCTTACTATGAACAATAATAAGGCCATCGTGTAGTCGGACGATGGTCGCAGCGATAGAAAGACCAAGCCCTGTCCCTTCAATGGTCCGTGTGCGGGCTGTATCTGCGCGATAAAAGGGTTCAAACACTCTTTCTCTCTCTTTTGCATCCAAACCAATACCTGTATCTGCAAAGGTTAGGATAACTGATTTTCCGCTCTTTTCAATGGAAATTTCGATTCTACCATTTGGTTGATTGTATTTAATCGCGTTCGTTAACAGGTTGTCCCACACGGTGTTTAGGAGCTCTGGATCACCAGTCAACTCGATTTCAGGCAAGGAGTAACCAAGTGTTATCCCTTTTTCACTAATCAACCATTGATAGACACGAATTAATTCTTTAACCTGTAGACCCACATTAAATCTCTTCTTTTTCACAATATCTTCGTTTCGATCTAACGAGGCAAGAAGCAACAGCTGTTTTGTTAATGAGGATAATCTTCTAATCTCATTATTGATGATCGATATGTAATGGTCTCTATCTTCAGGAGGAAGTTTCTCATTTTCCAACAGATTGGTGTACCCCTTAATATTGGACAGGGGGGATTGGATGTCATGAGAAATGTTTGAGATGAACTCTTTTCTTATCTCATCCATTTGTTCAAGCTTTCTTGCCATTTTTAGGAAGCTTTCCGAGAGCTCACCTACCTCGTCACGCCGATTGATCTCTAAGTCCACATTGAATTTTCCTTGAGATAGGGATTTTGTTGCCTTTGTTAGCTGTGAAATTGGTTTAACTAAATATTTCGTGCTAATCACAACCAGAATGATGCTTAGGGCAATCATTAAGATTAGCAACCAGCCGAATAGGAGATGCATCTCATTAAAGAGTAGCTTAATATCAGGCCTTAGAAATAGCGCATAGTTTTTTCCTTGATGGGAAAAAGGGACACCAATAGTATTTCGTAATTCATTAGCGAAGAAGCCTGTTACAAAGGTTTCTTGTGGGAAATAAAGAATGCCGTGATAAATCTCCCCGTTCAAGACTTGTTTTTTGGCAGAGGACGAGAGCGTGTCATCTCTAAATGGTTGGCCAAAGAAAGCTTCTCTTTCAAAGTCATCCAATAAGTAGAATTGATATCCAATGGATGATAAATGTTCGAAGTACTCATGAAGATTAATTTCAGGGTGTGCCTCTATAAATTCTGCGATATTCAAGGCAATTTTCGTATTTTTTTCATCGTTATAGGGCTTTAACTTGTGCTGATAATAAGTGTTGGAAATGATAAAACCAATTATGCCGCTGATTACCATAATTCCAATTGTAATCACTACAAATTTTGTATAGAGTGACTTCATTTTTGGCGTGCCTCCAGCAAATACCCTACACCACGTATCGTTTTGATTTGAAAGTCATCTGTAATGGATGAAAAACGCTCTCTCAGTCTTTTGATATGGACATCAACCGTTCGTTCGTCTCCTTCATAATCGATTCCCCAGATCCGCTCGATCAATTGCTCTCTTGAAAAAACCTGAAATGGATGAGCCGCCAAAAAATAGAGCAGCTCGAACTCTTTTAATGGGATGAGAAGGGTCCGGTTACCAATTTCTACCTCATAGCTTTTTTTGTTAATGGTTGTTTTGCCGAATCGGACAATGGATTCGTCTGTTTCTAAATCATAACGTCTTAACAATGCTTTGATGCGAAAAAGCAACTCCTTTGGTTCAAAGGGCTTGACGAGATAATCATCTGTACCCGATAGATATCCCTGCTCCTTGTCTTCGATTTGGCTTTTAGCGGTAAGTAGGATGATCGGAATATCGTATTTTTGTCGAATTTCCTTCGTTAAGGAATATCCATCCATAAAAGGCATCATCACATCAACAACAGCTAAATCACAGGATTCACTGCTTAGAATGTTTAAGGCATCGACCCCATCCTTTGCCTTATAGACCTGATACCCTGCATTGGATAAGTGGATACCGACCAGCTCTAAAATATGTAAATCATCATCTACAACTAATATCTTTGTCATCGCATGCTCCAGTGTGAAAATTTTCTCAATAAACCTAGTGAAAATAACCGCCCTGGCTCTCAAGGCGGTTATTGATTTTACTATGAAGGGAAAGTATTTTACTTTTTGACAAACATCGGCAGATCGGTGTGCCCGAGCATTCTGACATAAACAAATAGGTTTCCTTTGTGATTGATCTCGTGGTCTAACGCTAGTCTTAGTAATTGGCGTCCTGTACATTTGATGCCGAGAAACTTTGTCATATCGATTTCACGTGCCAATTCTTCATCTGTAATGGATTTGATCGTTTCGATCGTTAAGGTTGTATACTTATCGGCTAGCTCCGACAAGTTTGTTTCCGTATCCTCCAATTTTCTTACCATGGCGGAAGGGTTCCCGGTCTTCACAATAGTCGCAAAATTATAAAAAGAATGAAGCATATGGGTCACCAATGTTTTGGCGCTCATGGATGTTTCAGTAGGCTTAAAGTTGTAATCCTCTTCTCCAATTTTACTAGCAAGTTCTTTTGTAACCTCACGGTGTGACAAGAAATTGGGTAGAAACTGCTCTGCTTTCGACATAACACAACTTCTCCTTTACTTTGTCCCTTTCATTTTAAAACAAACAACCTTTTATCACAAATTTAAGACTTGATACAATTTTGTAACCAAACTGTAACTTTACTTCCGTATCAACAGTCAAATCAAGAAAGAAAGGAAAAGTAAAGAAAAGAGGTGGTTCATGATGAAAATGAAGTGGCTGAGTCTCGTTGGAGTCTTTGTATTATTGATGGCGGTTGCAACCTATTTATTTGTTTCTGAATTAAAGCTAGAAACTGGTCTTAATCAATTGAATGGACAGTCCGTTGTAATGAATCATAAGACTTGGAAGCTAACCTTTTCAAAGGAGATTGATGAAAAGACGGTAAATGAAGAGACCGTATACGTTCTTGATGATCAAGGAAAAAAAATCGATGTTAACGTGTCATTAAGTACGGATCATAAAACGATTTTGATCACCCCACCAAAAGACGGCTATGATCTATCGAAAAGGTACTATAAGCTTCATCTTAGTAAGGAGATTAAGTCTGTACACGGGAGAGCTCTTCGTACAGCTCAGGAAATCAAGTTTGTTGTAAAAGAAAAATTGCCAGTTGTTGGTTCCAAGGAAAATCTGAATAGCTATTTCGATGAGGTTATGAAGGAAGAAAAACGTGGAAATTTTTTTACAGCAAGAAGCGGGACCTCTGTGGAGGAATCGAAGGATAGTGCCGGGTCAAGTAATAATAAGGCGGAGTCCCAAGAATATTCAGAGACAAATATTCAGGTGCAGGGTGTCGACGAGTCAGATATCGTCAAAACAAATGGCACCCATATTTATCAAGTGGTGGACGGAAAGATAAATATCATTGATGTCGAGAATGGGAAAAATATGAAGCTCTTAAAGCAGATTTCCTATTCCAACACCTTCTATCCATTTCAACTTTTTCTGCATGAAAATAAACTCCTCGTTCTTGGACACAGCTATGAGGAGATAAAGAAAGATAGCAGCAAGAAGGATGAAATGAAAATTTTGCCTGTGAATGATTCAACAAAAGCAATTGTTTACGATATAACAGACCCAAACAACCCGAAAGAAGAAAGAAGTATTTCCCTTGAAGGACATATGGTTTCATCTCGGAAAATCGATAGCAAGGTTTATTTAGTTACCAACCAATATCCACAATACTGGATAATGAGAGAGATTGATGATGTCGATTTAAGACCGAGATATTCGGATAGCAATGTCAGTGAGGAAAAAATCGCCATTGACTATGATAATATTCAATATTTTCCCGATTCAAAAGAGGCAAATTATACGATGATCGCCGCATTTGATCTTGAGAAATCTTCCCAGGATGCGAAAATAACTACCTACCTTGGGAGCGGTAATCAAATGTATATGTCAAAAGAGAATTTGTATTTGGCTGTGCAGGACTGGGGGATTCGAGCGCTTGCCGACGGTGAAGTAGGAACTGAAAATACAACCGTTTATAAATTCTCGATTGACGGTCTTAAAGTCGAGTTTGACAGCTCAACTGATCTAGAAGGGCGAATTCTGAATCAATTCTCGATGGATGAGCATAACGGTTATTTCCGGGTAGCGGTAACAAAAGGAAATATGTGGGATGAGGAAAAACCATCTGCTAATCATCTATTTATTTATGACAAGAATTTAAAGCTCGTTAGTTCAATTGAAGACCTTGCACGTGGCGAAAGAATTTACTCGGCCAGATTCATGGGCGATCGCATATACATTGTGACCTTTAGAGAGACGGACCCGTTGTTTGTGATTGATGCGGCGAACCCAGAAGCGCCAAAGGTACTGGGCGAGTTAAAGATTCCAGGGTTCAGCAACTATTTGCATCCCTATGATGAAAATCATCTAATCGGCTTCGGTCATCATACGAAGTCAGTAGCGTCTAAAGATTCAAAGGAGCCATTAATCTTGACAGAAGGTGTCAAGCTTTCCATATTCGATATCACGGATATGAAAAATCCTAAGGAAATGTTTACGGAAATCATCGGTGGAAGAGGCACCTATTCACCACTGAATTACGATCACAAAGCAATGTTATTTGATAAGAAAAAGAAGCTCTTTGCCTTTCCGATAAATGTCTATCAAAGCGTCGAAGGAGATAACTTTGACTCGAAATTTGAATTTCAAGGGGCCTATATTTATAACTTAGATTTAAAGGATGGCTTCACCCTTAAGTCCAAGATTTCCCACATGAAAGGGAAAACATTATACGAGGAATGGGAGAACGAAATTCAGCGCCTGCTCTATGTGGACAATACTTTATACGTTTTGTCTAATTCAAAAATCTCAGCCCACTCGCTGAAAAATTATGAATTAGTTGGAGAACTTTCCTTAATTAAGTAACTTACGGCCAATCATCATGATTGGCTATTTTTTTTGCATACGCTTGCATTTACAATTTTCCTAATCACAGATATGATATAGTTTAGTAGCATGGAAATGTTTTAAAATGGCTGTTTCATAACAATTGCTAATTGGAAAGGGGACCATTTTATTCCTAAAACTATAAATTGTTGTCAGAAGGGATTTTTTAGAAGATGATTCGCAGATTTATGTCCTACTACAAACCACATAAAAAGTTATTTACGATCGATTTTTTTAGCGCGATCATTGTTGCTCTGCTTGAGCTTGCCTTTCCTCTTGCGGTCCAATGGTTCATCGATGATCTGCTGCCTGATGAGAACTGGTCGATGATCGTTTCAGTCAGCATTGGGCTTCTCGCTCTATATTTTATAAGTATGTTCTTACAATATATTGTCAACTATTGGGGGCATATGCTCGGAATCAATATTGAAACGGATATGAGGCAGCAGCTGTTTCAGCATGTCCAAAAGCAATCCTTCCGTTTCTTTGATAATACGAAGACGGGTCATATTATGAGCCGTGTCACTAATGATCTTTTTGATATCGGAGAATTAGCTCACCATGGTCCAGAGGATGCCTTTATTGCCGTGATGACGTTCGTTGGAGCCTTCTGGATTATGCTCACTATTAACGTCAAGCTTGCGCTAGTTACATTCCTCGTTGTGCCTTTTCTTGTCTGGTTGATTACCTATTGCAATATTCATATGAATAAGGCTTGGAAAAGGATGTATGGGGAGATTGCGGATATTAACGCAAGGGTGGAAGATTCCGTATCTGGTGTACGAGTTGTCCAGTCCTTTACGAATGAAAAATATGAAATCTCAAGATTTACTTCGAATAATCAGAGATTCCGCATCGCCAAACTAGCAGCCTATAAAATTATGTCCTATACTTCATCTGGCATGTACATGATGACCCGGTTATTTGTGCTGATTGTTCTTGTGTATGGGGCTTGGCTTAGCTTTAAAGGAGACCTCTCATACGGAGAGCTTGTCGGGTTTGTCCTTTATGTTAATGTTCTTTTTAAACCAATTGATAAAATTAGTGCCCTCATGGAGCTGTATCCAAAGGGAATGGCAGGCTTTAAGCGCTTTACCGAGCTGTTAGATTCTATTCCAGAGGTTCAGGATCGAAAGGATGCCATTGAAGTAGGAGCACTGCGTGGGGATATTGCCTTTAAGGATGTCCATTTTGCTTATGATAAAAGCAAAAAAGTGCTAGAAGGAATTAATCTCGATATTCATGCAGGCGAAACGGTTGCTTTCGTCGGTCCATCGGGTGCTGGAAAAACAACGATCTGTTCCTTGATTCCACGCTTCTATGATGTTGATCAGGGAAGCATTAAGATTGATGGCTTTGATATTCGCGAGATGACAAAGCACTCCCTTCGTTCGAATATTGGAATCGTGCAGCAGGATGTTTTCCTTTTTACCGGCACATTACGAGAAAATATCGCTTATGGAAAGCTAGACGCTACCGATGAAGAAATTAAAGAGGCGGCTAGAAGAGCCCATCTTGAGGATTTCATTCATTCTCTTCCGGATGGCTACGAAACAGAAATTGGCGAACGTGGCTTGAAGCTTTCTGGTGGACAGAAGCAAAGAATTGCGATTGCCCGCATGTTCTTGAAGAATCCTCCGATCTTGATCCTTGATGAAGCGACATCGGCACTCGATACGGAGACCGAGCTTATTATTCAAAATGCTTTGAATGAGCTAGCTCGGAATCGAACAACCTTAATTATTGCTCATCGACTCGCTACAATTCGAAACGCCGATCGCATTGTCGTTGTGACGGAGGATGGAATTGCAGAGGAGGGTAGACACGATGAGTTGATCCGCCGTGGGGGTATATTTGCAAACCTGCACCAGGTTCAATACCAGCAAAGCTAAAAATATATGTATGAAAAATAACTAGGAGCTGACAAAATTGTTGGATAACACGCAAAACTATCGAATTGAAAAGGATTTTTTAGGAGAGAAAAAGATTCCAGCGGATGCTTATTATGGCATTCAAACGATGCGTGCGATTGAGAATTTCCCAATTACCGGTTATCAAATAGATCAATCTTTAATATTGGCAATGGCGACAGTCAAAAAGGCTGCTGCTCTTGCAAACTATGAAGTAGGGCAGCTGGATGAAAGAATTAAGGATGCCGTCGTTACTGCTGCCGACGAAATTTTGGCAGGGAAATTACATGATCAATTCATCGTGGATCCGATTCAAGGTGGAGCGGGTACGTCGATCAATATGAACGCAAATGAGGTTATTGCGAATCGAGCATTGGAATTATTGGGAGAGGAAAAAGGAAATTACGCCATCATTAGTCCGAATAGTCATGTGAATATGGCACAATCAACGAATGATGCTTTTCCTACAGCGATCCATTTAGCAACCTTAGCTACTCTCAATCAATTACTTCAAGTGATGGATGAGCTTCATCAAGAGTTTTTGAACAAAGCAGTGGAGTTTGATGGAATGATTAAGATGGGGCGGACCCATCTTCAGGACGCCGTTCCGATTCGTCTTGGTCAGGAATTTGAAGCCTATGCGAGAGTGCTGAAGAGAGATATTAAGAGAATTAGTACGACGAGGGATAGTCTGTATGAAGTGAATATGGGTGCCACAGCGGTAGGAACAGGAATTAATGCCGACCCAGAATATATTAAAAAAGCAGATGAATATTTAGCTGAGCTAAGCGGCTATCCTATTAAAGGAACAAGAAATCTCGTTGATGGAACACAAAATACCGATTGCTATTTGGAGGTTTCCTCTGCGCTGAAAATTTGTATGCTTAATATGTCCAAGGTTGCCAATGATTTAAGAATGATGACCTCTGGTCCAAGATGCGGCTTCGGTGAAATTAATCTTCCTGCACGTCAGCCTGGCTCATCGATTATGCCAGGGAAGGTCAATCCTGTCATGGCTGAGGTTCTTAATCAAAGTGCCTTTCAGGTGGCTGGAAATGACTTAACCATTAGCATGGCCTGTGAGGCTGGTCAATTTGAATTAAACGTTATGGAGCCGGTTATTGTGTATAATTTGCTCCAATCGATTAAGATTATGACCAATGTCTTTACAGTATTCCGCGAGTATTGCTTGAGTGGAATTACGGCCAACAAGGAGAGAATGGAAGAATACGTGAATAATAGTGTAGGAATTATTACCGCGATTAATCCCCATGTTGGCTATGAAACAGCAGCACAGGTAGCGAGGGAAGCAATTTTAACGAATCGCTCGGTTCGTGACATTGTACTCGAGAAAGGCATTCTATCTAGGGAGGAACTAGATACGATTCTCCATCCGCTAGAAATGACCAAACCTGGAATTGCTGGGAAGGAGCTTCTTAAGAAAAAACAAACGGAAATGAAGGAACTGAAATTAGTCTAAAGAGGATGGCTCGAAGGATTGTCTTGACAAATCTTTGAGCCATTAGCATAATAGATTAAAATATTGAACGTAACCTGAAGGACTAGTACGCATGACGGAAGTGTCAGAGAGTGGGGTCAGCTGCTGGGAGACTCCATCACAGGAAGCTTGCCGAACCTACCTTCAGGAGTCCTATGCAAACATAGGCGCATCCTTAGCGTTAGAAGGTTAAGTGGAATGTTTCGACATTCAAGCAAGGTGGTACCACGGAAAGCAAGCCCTTTTCGTCCTTATTTCTAGGACGAGAAGGGCTTTTTTTAGTATTGGAGGTTTCTTGTATGGATAAAAAGCGGATCGTTGTCAAAATCGGAAGTAGCTCTTTAACGAATGCAAAGGGAGAAATTGATAAGGCGAAATTTAATGACCACATTGAAGCGATCGTTGCAGCAAGAGAGGCTGGGCACGAGCTGATCCTCGTCTCGTCAGGGGCAGTAGCTGCCGGTTTTACAAAGCTTGGATATCCAGTCCGTCCAGTTACATTAAAAGGGAAGCAGGCTGCTGCCGCAGTTGGGCAAAGTCTTTTAATTCAATCCTATATGAAGGAGCTTGAGCCATACGGAATATTCCCAGCTCAAATCCTTTTAACAAGAAATGATTTTTCTAAGAAGGATCGCTACCGAAATGCTTACTCCACGATCTCGGAGCTACTGTCTAGAGGAGTTTTACCAATCATTAATGAGAATGATACGGTTTCAGTTGAAGAGCTGACCTTCGGGGATAATGACATGCTTTCCGCATTAGTCAGCGGACTCATGCATGCAGACCAGCTCATCATTTTAACAGATATTAACGGATTATACGACAGCAATCCACGAGTTAACCCATCTGCTAAAAGGTTGGATATTTTAGATGACATTACCGAAGAAATGCTCAGCTTTGCCTCTGGTGCAGGGTCAAGTGTTGGTACCGGTGGAATGAAATCGAAGTTAATCGCTGCAAAAACAGCACTGTCCTTGGGTGTTAAAGTGTTTATCGGTCGAGGACAGGGACGAATAAAAATCCTCCAAATTTTGCAAGGCGATGGGGATGGAACATATATTGGCAAACAATTTCTCACCTCTGTCAAGAACCAGAAACAGTGGATTTCCCTTCATTCATCCGTGTCGGGCAAGCTTTTTGTCGATGAAGGAGCGGAGACTGCACTGCTAACGAAGGGGAGTAGCTTACTGCCAGCAGGGATTTTCGGAGTTGACGGCGTATTTGAAAAAGGGGATGTTGTGGAGGTATTTGGCAGAAGAGGACTGCTTGGAAGAGGGGAGGTTCTCTACTCAGCTGACGAGATAAGAAAACTGATGGGAAAAAGAAGAGAAGAGCTGGAGCGAGAAAGGGTCTTTTTCACAAATGAAGTCATTCACCGCAATCAATGGGTGCAATTATATGAAGGAGGAGATAAGGATGTGTGAAGTCGTTTTGAAAGGTCAGAGGGCCAAAGCAGCGAGTGCATCTCTCGTAGGGATCACAACAGAGGAGAAGAACAGGACCCTTGAGAAAATTGCTGCACAATTAATGGAGGATAAGGAAGTTCTCATCTTGGAAAATCAGAAGGATTTGGATGCTGGCAAGGCGAATGGACTTTCAGCGGCGATCCTCGATCGGATTATGTTAAATGAAAAGCGGATTGAGGATATGGCCGAAGCTATCCGTTTGCTTGTTGATTTGACGGACCCAATTGGAGAGACGCTCGAAAGGATCCAAAAGGACAATGGCCTGCTCATTCAAAAGCAGCGTGTTCCTCTTGGGGTTGTCGGCATGATCTACGAGGCAAGACCAAATGTGACCGTTGATGCTGCAACCTTGTCCTTGAAAACAGGAAATGCAGTGATTTTACGAGGGAGCTCATCCGCCTATTATTCCAACAAGGCATTGGTTCAAACGATCCATCGAGCCCTTGCTGGGACGGCGATTCCTCAAGATGCCGTGCAGTTGATTGAGGATACGAGCAGGGAAACAGCGAAGGAGCTCTTTACCTTAAATCAATATTTAGACGTCTTGATCCCAAGAGGCGGAAAGAATCTAATCGAGACCGTCGTTCGTGAATCTACGGTCCCTGTGCTCGAAACCGGGGCGGGTAATTGCCATGTGTTCGTAGATGAGACGGCGCAGTATGAAATGGCCAAGCAAATTGTGCTCAACGGGAAAATCCAACGTCCATCTGTTTGCAATGCGATTGAGACGGTCCTAATCCATGAAAATTGGTTCAATCAATACGGTGTAGAGCTTCTCCAGGAGTTGAGCGAGCGAGGAGTTGAAATATACGGTGATGACAAGGTAGTTCGTTCATTTGGAGAGGCAAAGGCAGCAACAGAAGAAGATTGGTCGACGGAATATTTGGCTTTTAAGGTGAGTGTGAAGGTCGTTGGAGATGTTGAAGAAGCGATCGAACATGTTAATATTTACGGGACCAAACACTCGGAGGCGATTGTGACAGAAGATAAAGCAAATGCAGAGCTCTACATGATGAAGGTGGATGCAGCCGCCGTTTATCATAATGCCTCGACAAGATTTACCGATGGTTTTGAATTTGGTTATGGTGCTGAAATTGGCATTAGTACGCAAAAGCTTCACGCAAGAGGTCCAATGGGTCTGAATGCATTAACCAGCAGTAAGTTTTTTATTTTTGGTGATGGACAGGTTAGGGAGTAAAATAAATGAAAGGTAGATGTCAGTGAGCATAGGGAATTTGGACATCTACCTTTTTGTTTTTATCTCTTAAAGCTCTTTTCATCTAGTTTAGAATTTCGCCATTGTAGCAAGTTGACCTTTGCCTCGTCATTGACTATCCTGAGCATCCCTAAATTGTTGTCCGTCTCAATAATGGACCCACTCGGAAGGGAAAGATAGTGAATGGACTCCTTCCACAAACAAGATTCTTCTTTATCTGGATTTTTCCCATACATTAAGTGATAGGAATCATTACAACTCCGGTGAAGGTGATTATGGTCATATATCAGCGAGTGTAGTCTAAGAATCCCTTTTAGAATCATTGCCGTTAGTATGCTAAAGCTGTCATTTTTCATCGGACTAGATGTGAACTGTTGGAGCTTCCGTTGCTCCTCATTTGGGAAAGCTATAATGGTTTCCACGCTTGAGGCCATATGGGCATCACCTGACAGAATGATGCAGCTCGATGGGTTCCATTTTGAAATTTGCTCGTGGAATTCATGATATCCTTTTCCATTAAAATGCCAAGCCTCTAAATCAAATCTAGTTTGTACGGGTAATCGTAGTATTTTTAACGGGAGTACGTATTGGTATAAGAAGGCTTCAATTAGCCTGATCCCATAAAAGGGGGCGGGTGAAACGAGAATCAGTGGGGAGCCACTTTTCCAGCCACTTTTAACTAACTGATCGGATAAAGTCTTCCAGCCATCCTGATCGATGAGCTGTGGTGCAGCATGGAGTTCTTTTATACTCTTTCCTATTTGTTGTTGAGGGTATGCTCTTTTCGTGCGTGTATCGAGAAATAAGGCTTTTGGCTTTGTGGGTGAAACAAATGACCACTGTTCAAATTGGAGAAGCGTATTTTGCCATTCATCGTATTGAATTGACTGAACATCAAAGAATCGAAAGTAACTTTTCATTTTTTCAAGAAAAGCATGATTGTATTGGTCTGGAGCATTTCCCCATCCCTGAAAGGCCCAGTACACCGCTAGACCATTCGCAATTACATGTCGTCCAAGAGGTCTTTCTTCTACGTCTTTCTTCCACTCAAAGGAAATATTAAAATCATCGGTTATATCATGGTCATCGAACATCATATAAGTAGGGATATTTGCAAGCAATCTACGGACTTGGGGTAGGGTTTGCCGGAAACTTTGAATGGCTTCAAGCTGCTCCTCATATCGTTTTTGATTCTCAATGAGTTCTGTGGCAAATTCATCCTCATAGCCAGGTTTTTCGGGAAAGATAAAATGATACACTCCTTTTGAAATCAGCTCTTCCATCGTTTGGAAATCTTCATTTTCTGGGCCCCAGATTTCCGGACTTAAGCTAAGAAGGTACATGGCACTGTACTCTCCAAAGGAAATCAAATGGTTATGGGATTTGCTTGAGGTAAATTTGCATAGCTTCTCCATAATTGTTTTCCGGCCGCGGACCTGGCGTAATGCCTTTTGCAGGTCAGCAGCTTTCAAACGTTCATCTATCTCCTCCAAATGTTCTTCCTTGCCGATCAATAACTTGCCTAGACGAAATAGGAACGGAAAGATTGGATCCCCGACATCGTCTGCATAGATTTGATCGCCAACTAAGAATAATGCTCCAGGTCTTTCCTTTAAATCAAAGTAGGTTTCGTTCAATTTTATATCCCCACTTGCAAGGGCATCCTTTCCTTTTCCATGGAGCTTCCGACATGAACCAAAGAGAAGCTTTTCGTTCAAGTCCGATAGGAAAAAGGTTGGGTATTTTAACCCTCTATAGACAATCGCTAATGGGTTTTTGTCTGATAGTAGGTCTAGACTTTCAAGGTCCCATGATTCAGTGTTATTCATCAAACGAAGATTGTAGCCGATTAGTTCTTCAAGCGGGAATGAATCCTGCTGAGGTTTTATTCTTATTAAATAGATGTGTAGGCTCTCACCGAGCGAAACCCTATTCGCGTCGGTGCTGACTATAAGTGGATGGTATTCATAGCTTGCCTTCCCGTTAGAATCCTTGACTACAAATAGCTCTGCTTCAACCTCGTAAGGCATACTAGTTGCGATCCAAATGAAAGCCTGCTTCTGCTCAACACGGCGAACGATCGGCCCTGCTAAAAGTTTCGGTAATTTCATTGTTTATCACAGCTCCAATAAAATCGGGTTGTGATAGTATATTCATGTAGGTAAAGGCTTGTGTGCGGGCGTTATCTTATAGAAAATGACCGGCACTTTTCAAATTAATTCCCGCTAAGGTTAATCCCTCGACTACCCTTTTTGCAAAAAACACCGCTTGATGTCCGTCCCCATGCAGGCAAATCGTTTCAGCTTTTATCTCGATGTCAACACCTTGTATTGATTTCACCGTTCCTTCGGTCACCATTCGGGTTACTTGCTTGACCGCCTCGGCTGCATCGTGAATCAGGGAGTTCGCCTCACTTCTTGGTGTTAGTGAACCATCCTCACAATAAGTGCGATCGGCAAAAACCTCTCTCCCAGTTCGAAGGCCAATTTTTTGACCTGCGCCAATGAGCTCACTTCCCGACAATCCAAATAAGATTAGTTCTGGCTCAATTTTGTAGACGGCTTCTGCTATTGCTTTTGCGATGGCCCCATTTTTGGCAGCCATATTATAAAGAGCTCCATGGGGCTTCACATGCTGAAGCTTTCCGCCTTCAGATCTGACAAATCCATCAAGCGCACCAATTTGATAGATCACTAGATCGTAAGCCTCCTGCGGAGAAATATTCATTTCCCTTCTGCCGAATCCATTCAAATCTGGTAATCCCGGGTGGGCGCCAATCCCGATATTTTTCTCCAATGCGAGCTGTACCGTTTCTCGCATGATGCGCGGATCCCCGCCATGAAAGCCGCAGGCAATATTTACGCTTGTCACGAAGTTCATGAGCTCCGCATCATTTCCAATTCGATAAGGTCCAAAGCCCTCACCAATATCACAATTTAAGTCTACTACATTCATCGGTTCTACTCCTATCTAAATTTTAGTTCTATCAACCTTTTGAGAATGGAAAAATATCTTTCTTGTTCTCGCAGCAACGCTTGAGCCTCTTCTAAGGCAACCTCCCTAAAGCGAATCCTATCACCAGGCTTCATTTGAGCAAGAATGGGTAGATCGGCAGAAATCACATGGGCAATCTTTGGATAACCCCCAGTTGTTTGCCGATCCGCAAGGAGGATGACTGGCTTCCCATCTGATGTCACTTGGATCGTGCCAAAATCAACTGCCTCTGAAAGCATCTCCTTTTTCTCCTTAAGGAGCAGAGCGGGACCGGATAGGCGATAGCCCATTCGATCGGAGGCAGGTGTGATTTGAAATTCAGAATTAAAGAGCAGATTTTGGCTCTCTCTTGTGAATGCGTGGAACTCTCTACCTTTAATCATGCGAATGAAGGGGGTCATATTTTGAGCTGGAACACTCCATTTTGGATTCCCTTCTGAATGGACCACTTCCATGATTTTCTTAGACAACCCCTGCAGGTCACCAAGCGGAATTTGATCCTCTGCTTCCAATGGCCGCCCATGCCATCCCCCCATTTTTGCGCGGGCATAGGTAGAGGCACTGCCCAATACCTTTGGAATCCAAATTCCTCCAGCAAGGCTTAAGTAGGCTCGACAACCGTCTATACATTCACCAAAACTTAGAATTTGGTTTTTTCGAATCAGAATCGGTCGCCACATCGGGAGCCTTTTGTTGTCAATGGTTGGAGAGAGATTCCCACCGGTAATGGCGATAAGTGAATCACGAGAAAATTGAATGGTTGCGCCTATTAAAGTCATTTCGATTGTAGGGGCATTTTCATCGTTCCCCACCAAAATGTTGGCTACACGGTGGGAGTAAGTGTCCATCGCTCCACCTACAACGACCCCATCCTTTTGATATCCATACCGCCCAAGGTCTTGAATGGTTGTCAAGAGCCCAGGTTTAAGAATTGAAATCATGATGCTTTTGCCCCCATTCGTGATATTCCTGAAAGGATATCGGGTAAAAACGAATCCTGTCACCGGGTTTTAACAAACATGGCTCTTCTCTATTTGGCTGAAAGAGCTCTACAGGGGTTCTTCCGATCAGCTGCCATCCCCCTGGAGTTTCGATTGGATAAATCCCCGTTTGCATGCCAGCGATTCCAACAGACCCAGCAGGTATCCTTAATCGTGGCGACTGTTTTCTAGGAGCAGCAATTTTTTCTGACATTCCCCCCAGGTAGGGGAATCCAGGTGCGAAACCAATCATATATACAAGATAGCTACACGAAGTGTGTATATGAATAACCTCGTCCGCCGTAAGCTGATTATGTGTTGCGACAAAATCCAAATCGGGACCTAGTTCCCCTCCATAACAGACGGGGATTTGGACAACACGCTGCTGATGGGGATTTGCTGGGTTTATATGTTCCAGTAAGCTCACGACCTCTTGGCATACCTTATGATATGTGAGGGTCGTAACGCGATAAAGAATGGTAATCGTCGCAAAAGCAGGTATGTATTCGATCATCCATTCAGGCTGATTTTTCTCAAGAAATGAGGAAACAAGTTGAACCTGTTGTTGAATTTTCGGATCAATTTGTGAGCCGAATTCTATTAGAATTCCTCGTTCGCCCAAAGGATGTAAATGGTAATCCATCTCAGGCAACTCCTTTTCTATTCCTTAAAGGGTATTTCGTGACCAGTTGTTGCTTTCATTGTTTAGTTTTGCGAGGTGTTCGCTTCAAAAATATTCAGAACTATTATATTATGAAAATAAGAAATTTCATATTTAGAAAATTTATTAAAAAATAGAAACCATTCCCATTAGAAAACAGTCTAATAGATAGGCAGATGTGGAGAAAGAGGGGGATAGACATGCAACCGGAAAAGAAAAAATCGCATGTCCCATTTCGTGTTAATATTATTTTTTTTGCGGTATTTCTAATGTTTTCTCTATTGGTTCTAAGGCTTGGTGTTGTACAAATTGTACAAGGAGAGACCTATAAAAGGGAAGTAGAGAAAACGGAAGATGTGGTCGTCAGCCACTCTGTTCCGCGCGGCCGAATGTTTGATCGAAATGGACAGCTAATCGTGGATAATATTCCGAAGAATGCGATTACATATACGAATTATGGCGTCAGTACGAAGGAAATGCTTGAGGTGGCGGAACGGCTCGCACTTTTAATAGAAATGGAACCAAGAAAGATTAGCGAACGCGATCAAAAGGACTATTGGCTAATTAGGAATCCTGAACGTGGGGATAAAAAGGTGCCCGACGAAGAGAGGGAGAAGATTAAAGAAAAGCTGAAGGATAAGTCTGACCGCAAGGAATATGATCAGAAAATCTATAAGTTGAAGCTCGAACGTATTACAGAGGCAGACTTGCAAGAGTTAACTGAACAAGACTTGGAGATTTTGAGCATTTTTGTCGCTTTTAAGAGTGGCTATGCCTTAACCCCACAAATTGTTAAGAATGAGGGGGTAACCGATGAGGAATTCGCAGTGGTCAGCGAAAATCTAGAATATCTTCCCGGGGTCGATACGACGACAGATTGGGAAAGGACCTATGCGTTTGATAAGACATTAAGAACGATTATTGGAAAGGTTACTGATACAAAAGAAGGAATTCCAGCGGAGAAATTAGAGTACTTTTTATCTCGGGATTATAGTCGAAATGATCGTGTGGGAAAAAGCTATCTAGAGGCTCAATACGAGGAGGTCCTTCAGGGGAAAAAGATGAAGGTCAAAAATATTACAGATAAGGCTGGTAATATTTTGAAGACAGAAGTGATCTCAAATGGTCAGAGTGGAAAAGACCTCGTATTGACGGTTGATATGGACCTTCAGCTATCAGTGGAAAAGATTATTGAAGAGGAATTGCTTAAAGCAAAAAGAGGGGGCGGAACAGGCTTTTTGGATCGAGCGTTTGTCGTGCTAATGGATCCAAATACGGGAGAGGTTCTAACGATGGCAGGAAAGTTGCTTGCGAAGAACGAAGAAACCGGAAAAACAGAAATGCAGGATTTTGCAGCAGGAACGATTACCACCTCCTATAATGTGGGCTCATCTGTAAAAGGAGCGACGATATTAACTGGTTTTCAGCAGGGAGTGATCACACCGAATACGTATATCACAGACCGTCCACTGAAAATTAAGGATACACCACAAATGGGCTCCCATAGCAACAATCTTGGAACATTGAATCCGGTGGGTGCTCTTCGAGTTTCCTCGAACGTCTTTATGTTTGAAACAGCGATTCGTATCGGTGGGGGAAAGTATGTATATAATCAGCCCCTACGTATTAAATCGTCTGCTTTTAATACATTCCGTGATTCGTTTAGTCAATTTGGGCTTGGAACGAGAACAGGCATTGATTTGCCAAACGAACAAATAGGGTTCAAGGGTGAATCAACAGTTCCTGGACAACTTTTGTTTTTCTCAATCGGACAGTATGATACATATACACCGATGCAGCTAGCTCAATATGTTTCCACTATTGCCAATGGAGGAAATCGGATTCAGGCTCACCTTGTTAAGGAAATTCGCGAGCCAACTTTAGATAAGGAACAGCTCGGTCCGGTGTTTGCTGAAATTGAACCGCAAATCCTCAATCGTCTTGATTTAGAGAAGGGCTGGATAGAAACCGTTCAAAGGGGTTTTCGTGAGGTTGTAACATCAGGAACCGCTAGTAAATTTTTTGCCAATAAGGACTATCTACCTGCTGGTAAGACTGGAACTGCTGAGGCCTTTTATGATGGACCAAAACGCTCACAATACAAAGAACCACCATCGGTCACCAATTTAAGCTTTGTCGGCTATGCACCATATAAGGATCCAGAGGTGGCGATGTCCGTCATTGTTCCATGGGCTTACACTGGGAAAGCGTCTCATAAAGCAGCTTTGAGTATTGGCGAAAGAGTCCTCGATACTTATTTTGAACTAAAGAAAACGAGAGAAGAGTTGAAACTCAACGGGCATGCTTCGTCACAAATAGATGAAGATCAAGAACAAAGTCAACAACAAGAACAGGAATAGGTTAAGCTCAAAAAAAGGGCCTCCAAAAGTCGAAATCTTTTGGAGGCCTTTTGAAGCTATTGGTTCTTTTTTAAATATTGTTCACCTAGCTGGACGAGTCGTTTTGTCATTTCTCCCCCAACCGAACCATTTGCACGCGCGGTCGTATCTGCACCAAGCTGTACTCCAAACTCATTGGCGATTTCTTCCTTCATTTGGTCGAGAACATTTTCTGAACCAGGTACCAAAAGTTTGTTCCTGCTCATGTACAACACTCCCTTGCATGTAGTGAGCAATTATTGATTTAAATAATAAAAGCAAAAACGGCTGCTCCGATAATGTTACCAATATAGCTAAGGGTTAAAAGAGTACCTACCTGTGACCAGGTCATTTTTTTTCGTAATGCAGTAAAGGAGAAATAAAAGGTATCCCCTGTAAATAAATCTCCCCCACCATAAGCGATTAAGATGATGGCAGCTCCAAAGGTAAATGCGGCCATTGGGTAAGCGACAGGAGAATGCTCGTTATAGAAATAACCGCCCGTTTTAAAGGCGACAATGACTCCAAAGCCAATGAACATACTGGCTAAAGCGGCTCTTAATATATAATGGATTGGATTTTCCTGAAATATGCTCACCTTTTTTAATGCTAATTTTTCAACCTCTAATAACGGTTTAACCTCCATATTTACCCACCAATTCTAGCTAAGTTCATTCGTTTGATAAAAAGTTATTCAAGACTTACTGTTTTCATAAATTGGATAATTTATTCTTACCTACCTTCTTTGAAGATCCCTTCATAAAATTCCAAATACTGGACAAGATAAGCAAATGGAGGGCGGTCATCGTGAGAAAGGTAAAAAAACCCAGGAAATTAATTGAGAAGATTGACATACAGGATAAGAATGACAAGCCAGTTCAAGAAAATGTCGAAACGAATATTGATATTTTGAAAAAAATCTTTCAGGACTGCTCTGATATTAAATTCCGTTCTTTAAAAGTAGGGGAACAAAAAGCCTACCTAATTTTTGTCGATGGTATGATTGATGAAACAAGTATTCAATTGAGTGCAATCCATGAGCTCCTCGCAGAGACAAAACAAGGCTCTCTTACAACTGAAATCATTGAAGAAAAAATAGTATCGATTAGCGACGTCGTCGAAGCTGACAAAATAGAGGCCATCGTCAAGCAGGTGTTAGATGGAAACACAGTTCTTCTTGTTGATGGGGTGGAAAAAGCAATCGTTCTTAATGCAAAAGGCGGGGAAAGAAGAACGGTAGCAGAGCCTGAAACGGAGTCAACTGTCCGCGGCCCAAGGGAAGGCTTTGTGGAAAACATTGCGGTCAATATTGCCTTGATACGGCAGAAACTCAGATCCCCCCATCTGAAATTGGTCACGAAAGAGATTGGTACAGAAACGAGAACATTAGTTGGAATCATGTATATGGAGAATTTGGCTTCCTCTGGTTTAATACAGGAGGTCAAGGATCGAATAGACCGTATTAAAATAGATGGGATCCTTGAAAGCGGGTATATCGAGGAATTTATTGAGGATGATCCTTGGAGCTTATTTCCGCAAATACAAAATACAGAAAGGCCTGATACGGTTGTCGGGAATCTTCTAGAAGGAAGGGTCGCGATTCTTACGAATGGGAGTCCTTTTACTTTAGTACTTCCAACAACCTTTTGGCAACTTTTACAGGCGAATGAGGATTATTACCATCGCTTTCACTTAGTTATTTTTATTCGCATATTGCGAATGATTTTGTTGTATCTCGCATTAATTCTTCCTTCCTTTTACATTGCGGTTTCGACCTATCATCAAGAAATGATTCCAACCAATCTCTTGTTCAGTATAGCGGCTAGCAGGGAGGCGATTCCATTTCCAGCCTTTGTAGAGGCCATCATTATGGAGCTGGCATTTGAGGCACTTAGAGAAGCTGGATTAAGATTACCGAAAGTCATAGGGCAGGCAGTGAGTATATTAGGAGCGCTTGTTATCGGAACGGCAGCAGTTGAGGCTGGGATTGTATCAGCACCAATGGTAATCGTTGTGTCGATGACAGGTATTTCTTCATTTGCGATTCCAAAATTTAATATGGCGATTTCAATAAGACTGTTGCGATTCCCAATGATGATATTAGCTGGCACATTTGGTTTGCTAGGTATTTGTATTGGCTCTCTATTGCTTGTCACCCATTTGAGCAAGCTTCGCTCATTTGGGGTGCCATATTTCTGGCCTGTGGCCCCACTTAACTGGAAAGAGTTCAAAGATGTCTTTGTTCGTGTTCCTTGGTGGGCGATGGATCAACGTCCGACACAAACCATTATTGAAGATTTCTCCCGCCAAACAGAGAATCTTAAACCATCTGCGAACAAAAATGGGTAAAAAAGTTATTTTTCCACTGAGATTGGCTATTGCAAAGGAGCGTGTGAGGGTGAGGCATTTTAGAAGTGGCTCGATTCTACTGCTTGTTATCCTACTTCTCACGGGCTGTTGGGATCGAAAAGAGATTAACGATTTGGCCTTTATTACTTCAACAGGAATTGACAAAGAGGCAGAAAATAAGTTTCGCGTTGCCTTTGTGATTCCGCTTCCTAGTGCATTGAGCTCTGCTAGTGGTGGTGGGGGTGGAACGAGTGGTAATAAACCCTATTATGTAGACTCGGATACGGGAAGAAATGTGGGAGAAGCCTATGAAAGGCTTCAAGGGAGGATGTCAAGAGAACAGTTCTATGCTCACCGGAGGGTTTTTGTTGTCGGGAGAGAGCTTGCAGAAGGAGGAATGAAACCGTCCCTTGATGCGATCCTTGAGACACCCGCTTCAAGACTGTCGACTCTTTTAGTGCTTGCAGAAGGGGAGGCACTCGACGTCCTTACCTCTTCCCCACATTTGGAGCAATTCCCAACTGAAGCGATAAGAGAAATGGCTTTGTCAAGCATCCATGTGGACGTAAGAAACGCACTGGATGATATTTACAAACCTGGCAAGGACCCAGTTCTTCCGATTGTGAAACCAGTTGATACAGAAAATAATGGAAAGGATAAAAGAAAAGAAATACAAATGGGTGATGTAGGGATATTTGAGGATGATCAGCTAAAATTTATTACAAAGGGGAAAGAAACCCTTGGAGTTTTCTGGCTGTTAAAAAAGATGAAAAACAAGACCTTCGTTATTCCTATTGAGGAGGACTCAGAAATCAATGTGAAGGTGCTGAACTATAAATTAAAAACGAATTACAAGATAAAAAATAATCTACCTGAATTTACTGTAAAAATAAACGTCAGTACATCATTACAACAAAACGAGCCAAAAGTGAAGCTCGAAAATCTTCAGGAATACAAAAAGGTCACAAGAAAAATGGAAAAGGAGGTTGAACAGCAGGTCAGTTCATTGTTGAATCATGCTAAAGCAGAAGGTGTGGATCCTTTTGGATTAGGATTGGAAGTTTCCCGCTATGATAATGAGTTTTGGGTGAAACATTTAGAATCGCGCTGGAGAGAGCTATTGAAGGAAATCAAAGTTTCCACCGAGGTAACGGGAGAAATCGAAAGGATTAATTTTAGATCGATTAGGGAGGATTAGAATGCTAACACTATTCATCGTCATGATCATTTTGGGAATATACCTAGTTGCCATTCAAAAGGACCTTAAAGATGCAGACAAAAAAGAAAAAAATTGGGTATATCTTTTCTCTGCCATAACGGGGGCGATGGCAATTCTCAATATTTTGCCAGTGCCGATTCATGTCCCAATTAAATGGTTTAATCATGCGGTTGGAGAAATTACGAAATTTGTGATCAAAGTATGAAACAGCATATATCCCCTTTTCAATTCTCTATGCTAGTCGGTAATTTTATTTTTTCGAGCACATTGATCACTCAGCCACAAGTACTGATTCAATTATCAAAGCAAAATATCTGGATCGTCGTATTACTGTCCTTTTGTCTAAATTTGCTCCTTATCCCCATCTTCATTGGGAATGAAAACAATCTCTCAAAGGTAGAGGGGATTTTTGATGACAAGTCGCTTTCCTGGATTCAAAAGAACTTTGCAGGAAGCTTGTTTGTATTTTTTTTCTTTGTATTCATTAGGGATTTTAACTCGATTATTTATTTTATCAGTAGTGTGCTTCTTCCGAAGACACCATTAGATATCATTTCTATCCTCATTATTCTATGTTTGATCTATATTAGTAATTCGGGAATAGAAGTTATCGCAAGAATAACAGTGGTTCATTTCTTTATCATTTTTCTAACAGTCTTAGGCCTTCCTCCTATACTGTTAAACGAAATCCAGCTAGGAAATCTCTTACCTGTTGGAGGAGTTGGCTCAGTCAGGGAAATAGGGAAATCAATGTATTTAATGGGGGCCAGTATTGGTGAAATGATCGTTATGTTCTTCCTATTAAATTACGTCAAGCCGTTTAAGAAGATCAAGAAAGCGACCATCAAAGGAATCAGTATGTTTTTTGCCATCTTCTTCATTTCTTCCTTATTAGATATCACCGTTCTTGGAGTTGGGGTAGCGAAGGAGTCAACCTATCCGAATTTTCTTGTCGTTCAACAAATTCATCTAACGGATTTTTTGGACCGCCTTGATTTAGTGATCGTATTATTATGGCTGCCAACCGTTTTTTGCAAGCTAGCACTTGTACTCTATGCGATTCAAAAATGTTCGAATACGATCATTGGCAGGGAGCTGAAATTTACGCTTCTTCCATTGGGCCTCTTACTTGCTTTATGCATGCATTTATTTAAGGATAATATTGAAGGTCTTGAATTTGCCTTTATTACCTGGCCGACTCTTGGTCTTTTGTTAGAGGTGATTATTTTCGCGCAATTTCTATGGATTAAGCGAAAACAGACTGGGTCTGGGAAAGGATCAAAAGATCGAAAAAATGTCAAAGCTTAAAACAAAAACTCCTTCCACCATACGGGCTGGGAGGAGTTTGTTTTTAAGGACCTTTCATAAAGATAAGAAAAGTTGTTAAAAATGTCACATTTTTAAACAATCTCCTATATATAACAATCTAGGAATCTTGTAGAATGTATCTGATAATGTAGAAAGAGTTATTTTTTTGTCGAACCCATAGGTATTTATACCTATGGTAATAAAGGTTGGAGCAACAGAGTGAGGTACGAAAATGAACATATTCTTAAAGAATGACTTCACCCCTACTTTAGATTCTCTTCACAATCTATTGGACAAAACAACTGATAAAGAAGTCTTTTTGGAATTAGAAAAAAACATTAAACAGCTATCGAAGTTTGAGCAGCATTACTCGATGCTAAGTAAAGCAATTGATGCCTCTATCATCATTGGCATTACGGATCAGCGTGGCTGCATTGTGTATGTAAATGAGAAATTTTGTGAAATTTCGAAGTATAGCCGTAGTGAATTATTGGGACAAAATCATCGAATTGTGAATTCTGGATATCATGAGAAGGATTTTTTCAAGGAAATGTGGAGAACGATTGCACATGGAGAAGTCTGGGAGGGGGAGGTCAAGAATAGGGCAAAGGATGGGAGCAATTATTGGGTAAAAACAACGATCCTGCCAATTTTGGATGATCGGGGTAAGCCTTCGTTGTACATCTCCTTACGAACGGATATTACAGAAGGGAAGGTTGCTCAGGAAAAACTGGTTGAAGCGCTTAACAATAGTGCTCAAGAGGAAATCAAATTCATGGCCTACCATGATAGCTTGACCAATTTGCCGAACAAAAGAATGTTCAACGAAGATATGACGAAATTAATTACTCATTCATCGCAGGTAGGTCAAGATTTTGCCGTAGTGTTTTTGGATTTAGATCGCTTTAAGCAAATTAATGATTCTTTAGGGCATACGATCGGCGATATGCTCATTCAAGAAGTAGCCATACGATTAAAGGAAAGAATCGGTTCTCGTGGAAGAATTTATCGATTTGCTGGTGATGAATTTATTCTTGTATTCCCCGGCTGTACGAAGGATGGAATGGAGGAAGTGTCAGAAGAACTTTTATCAGTATTTGAAGAGGTATTTGTCCTAGCCAATTCTTATCAAATTTTTACCACCCCTAGTATCGGCATTAGCATTTTTCCAGAACATGGTCAGGATTTTGATACCCTTCTAAAAAATGCAGATACAGCGATGTTTGTGGCCAAATCCAATGGAAGAAACACGTACCAGGTTTATGAGGCATGGATGAATGAACATCACAGGGAAGCTTTAACGATCGAGCAACATTTGCGGCAGGCAATTGAGAAAAATGAATTTGAAATCTATTTTCAGCCGAAAATGGATTTCTCTAGTGAGAGAATTAAGTCGATGGAAACGTTGCTACGATGGAAAAACCCAATCTTAGGCAATGTTCAACCAGATAAATTTATCCCCATTGCTGAAGAGACAGGGTTGATTATTAAGATTGATGAATGGGTGCTCGAACAGGCCCGCAGACAAAACAAGGAATGGAATGACGCTCGTTTGACGGACCCTTTACGGATTGCTGTGAACATTTCTGCTCTCCATTTCCGGCTTCCTAATTTTGTTAGCCTGGTCGAAGACACTTTGAAGAAAACAGGCCTTGCTCCTGAGCTGCTAGAAATCGAAATCACAGAAAGCAGCTTCATTGACAATATCGATGAGTGCATAAATAGCCTAACCAAGCTAAGAAATATGGGTGTGTTTGTTGCAATTGATGATTTTGGGATTGGGTACTCCTCTTTAAATTATTTAAGGAAATTCCCGATTTCATCTTTAAAAATTGACCGTTCCTTTATCCAGGAGATAGCAGAGAATCAAGAAGAAATTGCTATCGTAAGGGCGATGATTTATCTATCCCATGAATTAAATTTAAGGGTGGTGGCAGAAGGAACGGAAACGAAGGAGGTTATCGAATTACTGAGAGAATTAGGCTGCAATGAGGTACAGGGCTATTATGTTAGCCGACCGGTACCAAAGCAAGAATTTGAAAAAATTGTAAGGCGAATCAACGGAGACTGACAACTAAGACTTAATTTTTTATTTTTTGGGGGAGAAATATGAACAGTATTAAGACAAAATTATTAGTTGTTATCATTCCAATTATCTGTATTGGCTTGGTGGTGGTCTCATACCTTAACCATAACAAAGCAAAGGAATTTCTCGAGGCAGATTTTAGGGACATCTCTTACGCAGAGTTAGAGAAGACCCAGCAAGGGCTTGACGACGCATTGAAGGTGCAAATAGAAAAGTTGAAGGGTTTTTCTTTTAGTTCTGACTTGCTTAGCCAAGATCCAGCCCAGCAAAAGCAATTTATTGCTCGAATCGCTGCTGAGCTTCCAGAGTATTCACTCGTATATGTAGCTGATAAAAATGGGAAAGCAATGACCTCGGCAGATGCCGATGCAGATGTTTCAGACCGGGATTATTTTCAAAGCATCATGTCCGGCAGTGAATGGGAAATTTCCGATCCGTTAATTAGTAAAGTCGATAATACCGCGGTTATTGTTTTTTGCAGTTGCACTGAAGGATACCAACGGTCAGACGTTCGGAATGCTCGGGGGCACTTTTCCAATTGATAGTCTTCAGGACATTGTCGCTGATGTCAAGGTTGGAGAAACGGGCTATGCCTTTATTACACAGGGGGACGGCTTAACCATTGGACATCCGCAAAAAGATATGGTCCTCCAAACAAATATCAAGGATTTAAATATTCCAGCTATGGTAACAGCCCATGAACAGGCACAAAAAGGCGAAACAGGAATGATCCGTTATACATTTGATGGGATTGAGAAGTTTAATTTCTATAAGAAACTTGAGAGTACAGATTGGGTGCTCTACATTACCGCACCTGTCAAGGAAGCGACGAGCAAGCTATCCTATCTTGCCATTCTTTCCTTTGTGACGGCGGGGGTTGTCTTGGTTATTGCTGTCATTATTGTGATTATCTTCTCGTCTAGACTTGTTCGTCCGATTCAAAAAATGAGCAATCTTACCTCTTCAGTTGCACAAGGGGATTTGACCTTAAAGGTCGAACATCAGAGTAAGGATGAAGTTGGACTGCTCGGACAGAATTTTAATGCGATGATCGAGGGGATGCAGAATATTCTTCTTAAAATAAATACTGTTTCAGAACATGTTAGGAATTCTTCGGCTACTTTGGTGGAATCCAGTGAAGAAACCAAATTATCCGCAGAACAAGTGGCTACAGCGATCAATGAGCTGGCAACTGGTACAACCGATATCGTCAACTCTGTTACAAGTGTGACGGATAAGGTTCAGCATATGAGTGAAACATTGAAAGAGCTGAGTCAGTTTGCGCATGAGGTCAATCACACCTCGCTCGAAAGTAAAGACCTATCGGAAAAAGGAGGGCATTTGATCAACGAAGCCATTAATACAATCCGGGAAGCGAATCAACAGGTCCAAAATACGGCAGAGATCATCAAATTGGTAGACAAACGCTCTTCGGAAATTGGCAACGTTATTAACATGATCACCAGTATTGCGGAGCAAACGAATTTGCTTGCACTGAATGCTTCGATTGAAGCGGCACGTGCCGGGGATGCTGGTAAAGGCTTTGCCGTGGTAGCTGAGGAAGTGAGAAAGCTAGCGACCGAAACAAGTACATCTGCAGATCAAATTGCCACAATGATCCGTGAAACACAATCTGAAAGCCATCGCGCCGTTAGGTCTATTGAACAAGGTCTGGATGTTGTTGAGGATGGAATGGCAAAGGTGATTGAATCTGGTGAAGCATTCAATCGAATTTCAGACAATGTGATCATGGTATCGGAACAAACGACAAAGATGAATGCTTCAATTCAGGAGTTAGATGAAATTAGTGCGGGGATTTCAGAGGATATGAGCAGTATTTCTGCCGTTACAGAGGAATCCTCTGCTGGGGCAGAACAGGTAAGCGCCGCTAGTGAACAGCAGGCTGCAAGCGCTGTCCATATATCTAATGATGCGGTAGAGCTATCAAAGCTAAGTCATGAGCTTCAGGAAATGATCAATCAATTCAAAATTCATTAATAAAGATCTTCATTAGGGCTGTTTCCATAAGCAGCTCTTTTTTTTTCTAGTATTTTTAAAAAGTTATCTTTATAATGAAGATTATTGGCTATTGATCGGGATGAGTTTGAGGAGTGTAGGAAATGCAAAATCGTGAAATACCTTTAAGGGAAAAGAGTGTAGTATTTATTGGTTTTATGGGAGTAGGGAAAACTACAATTGGAAGCCTTGTTGCCAAAAAACTTTATCGTGATTTCGTTGATGTCGATGTTGAAATTGAAAAAGAATACGGCATGCCAGTAACCGAAATTTTTAAGCAGCTAGGAGAAAATGAATTCCGTAGGAGAGAAAAGGAACTGATCACGAAGCTGTGTAATCAAAGGCTAAATATTATCTCTGTCGGAGGAGGCGCTTTTCTCCAAAAAGAAATAAGAGAGATCTGCCTAGAAAAATGCATTGTGTTTTTTCTCGATCTTTCATGGGAATCATGGAAGGATAGGATTGATTTAATCATTGATAGCCGACCGGTATTACAAAATCGCACGATCGAAGAAATTGAGGAGTTATTTTATCAAAGGCAAGAAATCTACGCTCTTCATCATTCGAGACTAGCTACAGATGAACTGGAAATTGAGGAAGCAGCTGCTTATATCGTGGATTCCATTAAGCTGGCGTGGGACTTATATGACCCACGATAACAGCTTTAAATTTATCAAGGGGTGATATCATCTTTGAAAATACGAATAATTAAATCCATTCCCAATGCTTTTACACTCGGAAACCTTTACTGCGGATTTTTGTCGATTGGGTTTGCAGCAAACGGTCAATACAATAATGCGGCTATTCTAATTTTGATTGGGATGATGCTCGATAGTATGGATGGGCGCTTGGCGAGAATGCTAAAAGCAGACAGTACACTAGGAAAAGAATTGGATTCATTGGCGGACATTGTCACTTTCGGGATTGCTCCATCCTTTCTCGTGTACTATACCTATTTTTATCATTTCGAGTTGCTGGGCCTTATAGTAGCAGGTCTGTTCCCTCTTTTTGGCGCCTATCGTTTGGCAAGATTTAATATTAGCTCAACAAAGTCTTCCTTGCACTATTTCGTCGGGGTCCCTATTACAGCAGCAGGGGGAATCTTGGCACTCTTAACCCTGTTTGGAAGCTATCTCCCAAACATTATTACTACAGTAGTCTACACGGCGCTTTGCTTCTTAATGGTCAGTCGAATTCGAATTCCGAGTCTGAAGGAAGTTCCACTTCCGAAATACGGAACGATTGTAACTATTTTTCTTGGTTGTCTAGTATTTGTTATTTATAAAGGTACATATAACGAATTTCCTTATTTAATTTATATTGCGGTACCACTTTACATCGCTTATTTGGCCTATCGCTTCGTAAAAAAACATAAGAAGGAGCATGAAGCGTGACGGTAAACAATAGTTGAAGGGAAGACCTATGATCGTCTTCTGCAACTGAAGTTCAACCTTTCTTAAGCAAAGATCCCTCTCAAGCGGGATCTTTTGTTATAATGGTCGTTAGGTTTAAAAATAGAAAACGGGAGAACCATTATGAATCAAACTTTTACGCTTAGAGAGAAAATTACGCAAATATTTATTATGTTAATTCCGATCCTTATTACACAGCTCGGAATGTTTTCTATGGTCTTTTTTAACACCATTATGTCGGGCAAATATAGCTCGGTAGATTTGGCAGGCGTCGCAATTGGTTCATCCATTTGGAACCCGATTTTTACAGGTTTAAGTGGAATTCTCCTCGCAATTTCACCAATCGTGGCCCAGCATTTTGGGAAGCAGGAGCATAAGGAGATTTCCTCGGTCGTTGCCCATGGGGTTTATTTAGCGGTATTTCTTGCCCTTATCGTTTTAATTGTGGGATTTTTCTTTTTGAAGCCGCTGCTTGCCATGATGGACTTGGATGCGGGTGTAGAGGGCGTTGCCCATGATTATTTAGTAGGGCTCAGCATCGGGATTATCCCTTTATTTGTCTTTAATGCCCTGCGATCCTTTATTTACGGTCTTGGAAAAACACGGGTTGTGATGTTCCTTTTACTATCTGTCTTACCCGTCAACCTTGTTCTTAACTATATGCTGATTTACGGGAAATGGATTTTTCCAGAGCTTGGTGGGGCTGGAGGTGGCTATGCAACTGCTTGCACCTTTTGGCTCATCTTGATTATGACGATCATCGTCATTCGCACCCAGGAGCCGTTTTCAAAAACAGTGCAGCTTTCAAGCTTTAGAGCTTTTTCATTGCAGAAATGTACCGAAATTCTGAAAATAGGGGTTCCGATGGGACTTTCGATTTTCTTTGAGACAAGTATGTTCGCCGTCGTCACCATTCTTATTAGTCGATTCGATGTAACGACGATCGCTGCCTATCAATCAGCTCTTAATATCGTTTCCTTCCTATACATGATTCCGCTGAGTATGTCTATGGCACTTACCGTTCTAGTAGGGTTTGAGGTAGGGGCAAAAAGAAATCGGGATGCACAAGTATACAGTTGGTTAGGAATTGCTCTATCCGTCTTAATTGCATTGATAACTGGAACGTTAGTCATTATCTTCCGTTATGATGTGGCTGCATTTTATTCAAACGAGACGGCTGTCTTGAATATGACAGCACATTTCTTAATTTATGCTTTGTTTTTTCAAATATCTGATGCAGTTCAAGCAACCGCCCAGTCAGCACTACGGGGGTATAAGGATGTGAATATCGCCTTCGTCATTACCCTAATTGCATACTGGCTTGTTTGCTTGCCGATCGGCTATCTGCTAGCCCATTTTGCAAATCTCGGTGCAAGAGGCTACTGGATCGGACTCACGATTGGTTTACTAGCGGCTGGAGTAGCCTTATCAGCAAGACTGATTTATATTCAAAAAAGAAAGTTTCAAAGTGTAATGGAAAAGGTAGGTTAAATGAAACAAGGCCAGGGGATCTTCTTGGTCTTGTTTTCTTTTTAAAGATTGAAATAGTTTTTATTGACACCAATTTCTTCTGTGATTATACTTAATGTCGTAGATAGTTAAATAATTGAACAGTTTCACAATGAAATTAATTGCTGCGAGGTGAATACATGTTGACAGAACAAACAGTGGAGAATTTGGTCAATCGGTACATCGATGTGTCCTTTTCCGTAACGAAGAAAGCAGAGGCAATGATTACCGCACAAATAGGAAGCGATTTAACTCCTGATCAGCACTACATCCTAAGATATATTAATCGAGTTGGTTCCTGTACTTCTACGGAATTAGCCGAAGTGTTTGAAGTGAATAAGAGTGCCATAACGGCGATTATTACAAGATTATGGGAAAAAGGGTTTATTCAGCGTACCCGTGATGAAAATGATCGACGGGTCGTCTATTTGACGCTAACGGAAAAAGGAACACAATATTTTAAAAATACGGAAGAAAGAATTCATCATTTGGTCAGGCAATTCATTACAAAGTTTGATCAGCAAGAAATTAATCAATTCATCGACTCCTTCGAGAAGTTAAATAAGGTGTTGATTGAACTAAAAGAACAGAAATAATATCAACTGGGGGAATGAACAGTGAATTTTATTATTAAACGTAAATGGGTTGTCCTCCTGGCATGGATTGTCATTGTTGCCACAATGTTTGTCCTTGCACCGAATATGGGGGATCTCGTTCGTGAAAAAGGGCAAATCACCGTTCCTGATGAATATTCTTCTTCTCTTGCCGGCAAGATTATGAGGGATGTTCAGAAGGATGAAGGCGGGGGAGACGATACACAGGTCGCATTAGTTTTTCATAGCAAGGAGAAGCTAACATCTTCTGAGGTTAAGGAAGCCGAGAGAGCGATTCGACTTCTTGAGGAGAAAAAGGATGAGCTTGGAATTACCGAAATTCTTACCCATTTTAATGAAAAAAATCTAGAGAATCAGCTTGTTTCAAAGAATGGCAAGGCCATCCTAGCCTCTATTACGATTGACTGGAATGGTCGAGAGGGCACAGAGCTACGCGACCAGCTGTATGGTGCGATAAAGGATGTTAAGGTGGAGCATGCTTATACAAGCGAATGGCTTATTAATGAAGATTTGGTGTTAAGCTCTCAGGAAGGACTTAAGAAAACCGAGGGGATTACTGTTGTTTTCATCCTCGTCGTCTTACTTCTTGTATTCCGTTCCTTTGTTGCACCACTCGTTCCACTGGTAACAGTTGGGTTTACGTACTTAGGATCGCAATCGATTGTTTCGTTTTTAGTCGATCAATTTGATTTCCCAATCTCTACATATACACAGATTTTCCTTGTGGCTGTGTTATTCGGGATCGGTACGGACTATTGTATCCTTCTATTAAGCCGTTTTAAAGAGGAATTGACACAAAAAGAAACGGTGGCTGAGGCGATCGTTGAAACGTATCGGAATGCAGGACGTACCGTTTTATTTAGTGGAATTGCTGTCATGATCGGCTTCGCTGCGATCGGTTTATCACAATTCATCTTATATCAATCTGCAGCTGCAGTTGCCGTTGGGGTTGCGCTTTTACTAGTTGCTTTATTTACGATTGTGCCGTTCTTTATGGCTGTTTTAGGGCAGAAACTATTTTGGCCATCAAAGAGCAAGGGCGAGCATGGAGACAGTAAGCTGTGGACTCTTTTTGGAAAATTCTCCTTGAGTCGTCCATTCGTATCTCTACTTGTTGTAGCAGCCATTTGTGTCCCTTTCTTAATCACTTATGATGGGGAACTTTCCTATGATTCGTTAGATGAAATTAGTGGAAATGTTGGATCCATAAAGGCCTTTAATGCAATCGCAGATAGCTTTAGTCCTGGAGAAGCGATGCCAACGCAAGTCGTTTTAAAGAATGATGAAAAAATGGATTCCGTCGAATATATTGCCTTAGCGGAAAAAATCAGTGAAGAGCTTGATAAGGTTGATTTAGTTGATACTGTTCGTTCAGTTACAAGACCTACAGGGGAGCCAATTGAAGACTTTTTAGTTGCCAAACAGGCCGAAACCCTTGAAAGTGGTTTAGGTGAAGGGAAGGATGGCTTAACGAAAATCAGTGATGGACTACAGGAAGCAAGCAGTGAATTATCGAAATCTGAACCTGGATTAAAAAGCGCAACTGACGGCATTAATGAATTAATCACAGGGACCAGTAAGCTACAAACGGGCTTAACCGAAGTGCAAACAAACCTTGCGAAAATTGAAGATGGCATTCGTCAGGGTTCAGCTGGCTCAACAGAAATCAAAAAAGGATTGGAGCAGGCGAAAGCGGGTGCTGAACAGCTTTTAACCAAATATAGAACTGATTTATTAAGTAATTATCAGTTCATGGGGCAGAAGTTGTCTGAATTAAGTGCAGGCTATCAGCAGATCGGCAAGGGAATTTCTGGTTTATCAGATTCAACAGGCGCTTTGTTTAACCACCTTGATACAAATTATGCTGAGCTTGCAGGAGATCAGCAGTACCAAATTTTAAAAGGAACAATCAATGGCATTCTTCATGGTGTTCCAAATGCGCAACCGGGCCTAGTTGATTCGTTGAAGCAATTAAATAATGGGATTGCGGGAATCAATGACGGGATGACAAAGGCGAATGCTGGGTTTGATTTTGCCCTTCAACAGGGGGGCAAAGAACTCGGAGCTGGCTTGGAGCAGTTAATACAGGGCATTGAGAAGCAACAGGCAGGGCTGAATCAATTAGCCAATGGTCAAGGACAAATTGTCAGCAATGTGCCAAAGCTAACAGATGGATTAACTGGTGTGAACGAAGGACATAAGCAGCTTCTTGACGGCTTTGGTGATATTGGCGGCCAGCTCTCGCAGTTAACAGATGGATTAGAGCAAAGTGCGGACGGCTTGAATCAGGTATCAGATGGTTTAGGCTCTGCTCAGGAGTATTTAGCTGGACTGTCTAAAGCAGAAGGTACTAGCGGTTTTTATCTACCTTCTGAAGTATTAGAAAGCGAAGATTTTGCTGAAGTTTTAGACGTATACATGTCTAAGGATCGGAAGGTTATGACGTTTGATGTGATTTTTGAAACAAATCCATATTCGAATGAGGCGATTGCGAAAGTAGATGACATTAAGAATGCCGTTGAAAGAGCGACAAAGGAGACGAAGCTAGAAAATGCCGTTGTCGCAGTTGGTGGGATTACAAGTACCAACGCAGACCTGGACACAATGTCTTCTCAAGATTATTCCCGCACGGTTGTGCTCATGCTTATAGGGATTTCTATTATACTTGTATTCTTGTTCCGCTCTCTCATTATGCCAATCTATATTATTGGCTCATTAATTTTAACTTATTTTACAACGATGGCCATTAACGAAGTGATTTTCGTCAATATTCTCGGCTATGGGGGAATCAGCTGGGCCGTGCCGTTCTTCTCCTTTGTTATCCTTGTAGCCTTGGGAGTAGATTATAGTATTTTCCTAATGGATCGTTTCAATGAATATAAGGATCTAATGATAGCTCAAGCGATGTTCATGGCGATGAAAAAAATGGGCACAGTCATTATTTCTGCCGCTGTTATTCTTGGTGGAACCTTTGCAGCAATGATGCCATCAGGTATGCTATCCCTGCTCCAAATCGCTTCGATTGTCATTGTTGGGTTATTCCTTTATGCTTTCGTTGTGTTACCATTATTTATTCCAGTTATGGTTAAAAATTTTGGTGCAGCAAATTGGTGGCCGTTTAAGAGAGCTTAATGTTAAAAAATGCAGGCAGCGATGGGTTGCCTGCATTTTTTTGTTCGAAAAAGTAAGCTTAATGAGAACCTTAAGTATCGTCAGGGAGGTATTGACGATTGCGATTAACTATATTAATATATTAATTCTCATTAGGGTTTCATAATAATAATTTGTTATTCACAAAGAAAATAGTAAAAAAGGGTTGACGGTATTCTATAAAACTGTTATTATTATAAATGTCGCTGATGCGATATTGATATTATCCATTGAATAATGAATTAAGGGTAATTTGCTCTTTGAAAACTAAACAAATCATACGTCAACAATTATTTTGTTTTGGTATGAACCAAAACATGCCAACGTTAATTTTTTATTAATGAGCTATATCAACTCTTTATTGGAGAGTTTGATCCTGGCTCAGGACGAACGCTGGCGGCGTGCCTAATACATGCAAGTCGAGCGATATCTTTG